>CAILNN010000373.1 GCA_903835555.1 uncultured Verrucomicrobiota bacterium | reverse complement strand
CGGGACCGGTGTTCGCGTCACCCTCAACTCGCCGCCTCCGACGGAAGTGGCGACGGAGTTGCTTCATCGAATTGGACGCGGCAGCCAAAATGCGAATCAGGTCATCGTTCCATTCGAGATCATCGCGCCTGCCTCGCAGGAGCTTTGGCGCGAAACGACCCTGGAAGAGATTCGCGTGCCACTGGGGCGCACGGGGGCTTCCAAATTGCAGTACCTGTCGCTCGGGCGCGGCACCCGTCAGCATGCCTTGATTTCCGGCAAGACCGGTTCAGGCAAATCGAACCTGCTGCACGTGATCATCACCAATCTGGCGCTGCGGTGCAGCCCGGCGGAACTCGAATTCTATCTCGTCGATTTCAAGAAAGGCGTCGAATTCAAATCTTATGCCACTGCGCGACTACCGCATGCCCGGGTCGTCGCCATCGAGAGCGATCGCGAATTCGGACTGAGTGTTCTCGAACGAATCGACCTCGAACTCCGACGTCGTGGTGAGTTGTTTCGGGCTTTGGGCGTTCAAGATGTTCCCGGGTACCGACGGTCGGGCGGGGCAGAACCGATGCCGCGTTGCCTGTTATTGGTCGATGAATTCCAGGAGTTTTTCGTTCAGGAAGACCGAATCGCGCAGAATTCGGCCGTTCTGTTGGACCGGATTGTGCGTCAGGGGCGGGCATTCGGCATCCACATCATTCTTGCCTCGCAGACCCTCGGCGGCACGTATGCCCTGGCTCGGGCGACCATGGGACAGATGGCCGTTCGCATTGCCTTTCACTGTGACGAAGCCGACGCCTACCTGATCATGGGCGACGAAAACCCTGCACCCCGACTCCTTTCACGTCCAGGTGAAGGCATCTACAACGATTCCGCCGGAGCGCTGGAGGCCAATAGCCCGTTTCAAGCGGTTTGGCTGCCCGATGACATTCGCACGGAAAAGTTGAGTACCATCCGCGCGCAGTGCGCCGGGACACCGTGGGAATCGGCCACCCCGGTGGTATTCGAAGGGAGCGCACCTGCCAGTATTGAAGACAATCCGCTTCTCCGGCATCTCCTGGATCATCGCCCGAATCAAGCACCGCCCGTACCGGTCGCATGGTTGGGGGCACCCAATTCCATCAAGGGTCCAACCACGGCGGAGTTTCCTCGCACCAGCGGAGCCAATCTGCTCGTGGTCGGCCAGCGGGAAGAAACGGCCCTTTCGCTGGTGGCATCGGCGCTGATTTCATTGGCTGCCCAGTATCCATCCAATACGGTTCGATTCGTGGTGGTCGACACCGCGCCACCCGGCACTGCCCGGAGCGAACTGCTGGGAAGAGTATTAAACATCCTGCCTCATGCCATCGAGCGAGTAGCACCCGGGCGGATTCCCCAAGCTGTGGCGTCATTAACTGTCGAACTCAATCGTAGGGTGTCCGATGGGAACTGCGGGAGTCCCAGTATCTTCCTCGTCATTTTGGGACTGCAACAGTGCAAGAAGCTGAAACCGGACGATAGCTTCGGATTCTCCTCCGAACCGACTGATGCCCTTGAAAACGCGTCGGTCGGCTTCCAAAACCTGTTTGTGGAAGGCCCGTCCACCGGCATCCACTGCATTGTGCAGGCCGATTCCTACAACAACGTCAACCGCTTCCTGGGCCGCAAGGGTCTGAGCGAATTCGAGCAACGCGTGTTGCTGCAAATGAGCGCTTCCGACTCATCCAGCCTCTGCGATCAACCGATTGGAGCGAATCTCGGGATATACACTGCCATCTACCACAATGAGCGCGAGGGTCACAGCGAGACCTTCCGACCGTATTCGTTGCCTGAGGATGGGTGGTTGGGGGACGTGGCAAAGAAGCTGAAAATCGCGGAAGCGGGCACACGATAACGGGGAATAAGGCTCAAAAAGAGCCTGACCGAAAGCTTTCTGCGTTTGAATACTTTGGGGGGGAACGAAGAACCGCACCGAAGTCACGAAGCAGAATGAGAATAAGGCATTGGGGCGAAGGTGGAATGGTCGGAAAGGCAAAAAACGCTATGTTTCCCTTTGCGAACACGCGTCCCGTCGGTTATCAAAAACATCCGGCACTTGTGCGAGGTTAGCTCAGTGGTAGAGCACTTGCTTCACACGCAAGGGGTCGCAGGTTCGAAACCTGCACCTCGCACCATGAAAACCGGCCGTAATCGCAATATGGCGATGGATTGGGGGAATGACGAGAGAGCCGGATAATCCTCCGGAATACCCGGTAATGCTATTCGT
>CAILNN010000372.1 GCA_903835555.1 uncultured Verrucomicrobiota bacterium | reverse complement strand
GCTCAATTTCAACGTAACTCATTAAATAAAAGGAACTTCGGCAGGGCGAGACTCCGTCGAGTCATAGGCGGTCCGAACCACCCCAACTTCCAAGCGCCAAAGGCGCGATTTCATACCAGCCTGGGCCAGCGGCCCAGGAAACCGGTCCCAAAATATCGAAAGGGCTGAAAGCCTGCTCCATGCCGATCTTGCCCAACCTCGAGCACCTCCGGTGGCCTTCTCCTGTATATTTTAGCGATTTGGGTTGACCCGCAAGTTAGAGATTGCTGCAAGCTGATGCACACATTCCTGAATAATCCCGTTTTGGCTTCTTGGCTTTACTTTCCAAAATTCCCCTTCATGCTGCAATTGAGAATGCCGAGAGTCGAACATCATGCGAGTCCCGACAGCCTCCTTGGCCAACTCCAGCGCGGACGCGGGGAAGGTTATCTTCGGATTCTTTCAATTCCGAAACAGGACGCCTGCGAGCTTCTACTCGACTGTATCTGCAATGACCCACGATTAGACAGCCAGGTTGAGAGTCGCGCTGAATATGACGCTTCAATCGCCATGGAGCTCGAGCTTGACCTCGCACCATTAGCCAATCATCTGCACGAACAAGACGATATCGATCAAGGATGGAATACGCCGCTGGCGGTGCAGACCCTAAGCGAGCTGGCTAAACGAGGCTATCGCGACGCTGCCTTAATTCTTTGCGATTATGTGGAGTGGGGACAATGGTGGGATTGGGACTTGGATAACTTGATGGCCCTTCCGAACTTGGAAATTCAAGCGAATGTGGCTCGGGCCATCGAACGGCGCTTCTCAACGGACGAACGACTGGAAGAAGCTTTGGTGGGTCGGTGGCTTGAGGAAGTAACTTGGCTGACTCTCTCGAGGCACAGTCAACGCATTGCGGGGATTAAAGAGAAAGGATGGAGAGAAAAGGCAAAAGCGGGCATGGAGCTGTCTCCTGTCGCCCATTGGACCTCTCTCTCGACAAAGCAGTTACTGGAACTTGCGGACAACCGGACTCGTCACCATTTACGCAAGTTAATCGTCCAAACGGTAAGCCCGTCTGAAATTCCACTCCTCATGGACAATGTCTCCCTGGCGAATCCGTTTGTCGCGGATATTGCCTTGACTGGCCTGGCTCACTTGGCACCGGACGGCATCTTCGGATGGATTCGGGAATTTTGGTCAACCCATCCCGAGATGCCTTACTTTCTTCGAGACCGGTTCGTGAACCTAATAGTTTCACTCTCTCCCGCTCTCACGATGCCAATGGCGAGGGAAATGCTGTTTCACGAGAACGAGCAAGAACGGTTTTTGGCTGAAGAGCTATTCGAAGCGCACGCCGTCTCGGAGGATATTCCGATCCTCCGGTCGGCTCTCAAGCAATCACTCGAGGATGATGCCGAATTCAGCTATCGACTTTGCACCCTGACCGATGCCTTCGCCAAACTCCCCGGGGCCGGTTATATTCCAGAGTTTTCGGACGTCTTCATTCAATTCCGCTATTCCTATGGAAGAATCCGGGCGGCCACGGCGATGAGCATCACCTCTCCGGATTTCTTCCGAGATCATTTCGCCAAAGAATGCCTATGGGACTGCGAATCGGAAACTCGGGCCGTGGGAGCCAAATTTGCTCGCCTTGGTGATAATGCGTCCTTCGACCGCGTACATAAACTTGCCTCGAACCCCTTTGAAGAAGAGGAAGTCCGTGCTGAGGCGGGAAAGCGTCTCAGGAACAACCCGCACGAGCCTCATGTAACCATTTGAATTAGAATGACATCGGTAGGGCGACGCTCTGCGGAGCCTATTTTCAAGGCTAACTTCGCACCCACGGTCGCCGACATCCGGCAACGAGCGACGCAGTTCCTCGTAGACATCGCTCGTGAGGCGACGCCATCTCTACGAGGCCGTCACCCGACCGACCCGGCAAATTCCGCAGTTTGGCTTGGGAACGGAAACCTCGGGCGGCTTTCCAAAGTGCCGGATACCGGCCAAGGCGTTCAAATGATAACGCTCCAGTTCATTGAGCCACACCGTCATTCCATACCGATCACGAGTTCCATTTCACTTCATTGGTATGGCCGCATGAGGGACATACGCCGCCCCCACTGCGCTCACAGCGTCGACGCGCGGTAGGAAGATACATCAGCGAGATTAGGCCTCCTAGCACGAACGCAAACGCGATGACCCGTAGGAATACGTGGAAAATGAGGAAGCTCACGCCACCACAACCAATGGCGACATATCCGCACAAGATAGCCTTTGCTACATATGACCCTGGAGCGTCACAGTGCCCCGGATAGCCGATGGCATAATCGGCCTCAATCCCCGCCTCACACTTGGTACAAGTAATCATCGACTATGACCTCGCTGGTTTATCCTTCATCCAAATTCCTCCCCCGCCAACTCCCCAAGCCGTTGACGAAACTCCCGCGCCGCCGGATTAATATCATCGCCAAATCGGGAATACCAATTTCGAAGTGCAGGCCGCAACTCGGATGAAAGGAGCAGGTCTAACGCCTCCCGAGTCCGGGGCGAGTCGTCACCCTCGATGACATGAAACCGGTGCCACGCGTCGAGAAGCGCAAAAACCGGAAGCAGTTCGGACGGAAACGATGGGTTGTGCGAGGCAACCTTCTCGAAATGCATTTCAAGCTGTGGGTCACAAATGGTCATACCATCCTTCCGTCCATGTCTCATCGGGTTTGCGCGATTCGCCCCCAAAGTGCCGTTCCCGCGCGATATCAGCGTCAAATGCACGGCTAGCCACAGCTTCGCAATACTGCGAGAAACGGTCCGGCAAAGAGCGTATTGCTGCCTCATGTGAACCGGCAGAATGGGCCAAAATCCTATCCCATCCCCATCCTACATTGCAAATGTTGTACTGAACTTCCAACCATCCGAGAAAACCGCCAAATGAGTATCCATCCAATTCTCGACTCTCGGCCAATGCGCAAACATACCCATCCAAAAACGCTCGAACCAGGCGCATGTCTGCACGTCCGGCATAAAGTGCCGGTTTCTTACAAACAGCGGTGATCATTCTATTCAAACGTTCCATATCGGGATGCTGTCGTGTATTTGGAGCTCACACAAGACTCAGGACTTCTGACCTTGCGCATTGATTGCTGGAGAGGATAGAAACGAGGTGGCCCCACTCGACGTTGCGCAGACTTTCGAGTCTTCCCCAAAACAGCTTTTCAATAGACCCGCTCTGTTCACACGTTACCTATTGAAGCCAAGCAACATCGGGCGAAAATCTGTCAAGCCGACGGGGTTCGAAATCACCCTCATTTCCAAGCGCCAAAGGCGCGATTTCATACCAGCCTGGGCCAGCGGCCCAGGAAATCTGTCCCAATATATCGAAAGGGCTGAAAGCCCGCTTCACGCCTACTTCGCCTGACCGTGAGCGCCACGCGTGGGATGCTGCAGTAT
>CAILNN010000371.1 GCA_903835555.1 uncultured Verrucomicrobiota bacterium | reverse complement strand
ATGCTTTTTTCATATGGCCTCTAATACATGCCGACGCCCCCGGTTATTAAGCAGGAAAGCCATTGCTGAGCCAGTCCGCAATATTGTTCTTGATTTGATCCCCGGTTAACGACACTGAACCCACTGTTACCACGTAGTCCGGGGAAGTAATATATGGCCCTCCTACGGGCATTTGCGGGATACCTTCGTCTTGCAGGGGACGCTGGAGGATTAGGTAGAAATTCGATTGCAAAGGGGCCTGCTGATTCATGATTGGGATATCTACGTTTGGCACACCAGAGGTCGTAAAGAACACGTAGTCATCATGATAGTTACCCGTATTGCGCCAAAACACACCGTGTGTCACAGGGACTTTTTTGCTTTTGGCCAGGATAGCATCTAAGTATTGTTGAATGTCACTGAATCGAAAAGATGTAGCCATATATTTTGGATGTTTTTGCGGCTGAGATGTTTATCTGTTCGTCTTTATCTACTGAAGGTCGGTTTGATATTTTGTGTGAACTGTAGGCGGAAAATGGTCTGCAATTGGGGACTTGCGATTGAGATCTGAACGCGTTGAGTTGCTCGCTTGACCTGTTTCATGGGAGGTTTCAGTTAACCGCATCCAGAAAATGTCTGCGGGCCATCGGATTCCCGAGGAACACTCTCACTCAATGCCGGGTTTCCGCCGAAGGAAATTCGCGCCCGAAGGCTGACAACTTCCGATTCAAAGGAAACGCCAACCGTTGACATTAAGCCCAACAGGGTTGTCGTCATACAGGGGTAGAGAGTCGAAAACGTTTGGTGATCGACTTTGACTCGATTCGCTCCTCGGCTCGACGCATCCAAGAACCGGGGTCCATTCCTCAAACGGAATTCCCGGCTCCAAATGCTCGCTAAATGGTAGGCAACAGCCGTCACACTGTCACTAGCGAGATTTAGGTCCAAAGTGTATCACCCATCGGAGGAACTTTTTCGCATATTTTTGGGAAGGCGAACGAACGGCTGCCGACTTCGGTTCACGCCCGTACCGAAATCGGAGTTCCCGCCATCTGTTCCGTGGACAAGTTCGGGCAAACTCTGGCGATAATGTCAACAGACCAAGGGCGTGCAATTGGCCAGTCGATGGAGATCGAATGCTGCCGGGCCCACTTGGAAGGAAACAAATTGGCACTTACGCATTGCAGGGTATCCGTCACGGCAAGGACGTCTATCGCGATCTCGAACGGGCGGTAGGCTTTGCGGATGGACGCCCCCACTCAACGTCGAAGGCATTACACTCAAGAGGAACGCGCCGGACTGTTGACGGCATACCACCAGAGTGGACTGACCCAGGGCGATTTCGCGGCACGAAATGGATTGAGCCTTTCCTGTTTGGGCATCTGGCTTCGAAAGTCCAGGGAGAGAGGGCGGAGCTTGGTTCCTCATCGGCTCGTTGAGTTGCCAGTCCATTTGGCGATGGGTTCAAGGCATCGCCCAACCTATAAGATTGGATTCCCCGGGGGCTCTACTCTGGAAGTATCTGGCGGAGTCGACATCGCAGAGT
>CAILNN010000370.1 GCA_903835555.1 uncultured Verrucomicrobiota bacterium | reverse complement strand
GAGCCATCTTCCTTTGAATTGACTCCGCAAAACAACGCTTGATCTCGATGTCGGATGGGTTCGCGGCACTGCCACTCATGCTCTCAGGGTGGTACATTTTTGTACCAGTGTCAATGCGATCGAAGAACAGCTAAAGGGTCCAGTTGTCGGTACTATCCGCTTGCTATAGGGATGGGAGCGGTTGGGCTTCAATTCGGTCAAGCTTGCGCCGACTCACGTCCGACGGCTCCAAGAGATGGCGGGCAGTGTGTTTCCGTAGTCGCCGCTCGTAAGGGTGCGCTAACTTTACGAGAGCAACACCTATTGATCCCGGCGAATGGCGCTGAGGAGTCCCGGAGTTCGGCGAATGCCCCTTGCCTAACGATCAATCCACCCGAACAAGAGTTCCAAAAAATGCGACAAACGAAGCGCCAAAGGCGCGGTCCCATACCAGCCTGGGCCAACGGCCCAGGAAAGGGTCCGCATTTTTCATAAGGGCTGAAAGCCCGAGCTATCCTCTCCCACGATCGCACCAATACGCTCCCGACTGGCATCTTTCCTGAGCCACTCGCGGTGCACCGACTTTTGGCGCTCAAGGACCTTCAGGGATTTGCTGGTCCAAGACATATTTTATTGTGTAAATAAACAGGTCATAAGAACGATTTATCGTGAATCTGCTGCTGTCCTGGGATGGGCCGTCTCGGCTACAGCGACAATTTTGTCGAGTTTCTCTGTGACCTCTGGTGAAATTAACGCGGGGGGCACAAATTCCGCAAGGCGATGATAGTCGGTCTTTCTCATGGTTCCTTCGGGCAAGTTTAAAGACCGAAAGAATAGAGTAAAGAGTGGGTCCAGGAAATCGTCTGTCACCTTAATGTCGGGACCAAAAACGTCGGGTCGTCCAAGTACCCGGAGTGCGGATGTAATGCTATCAATAGCCGCATTCATGGCTTTCACCATCGGTTGAAAATTCAATTCACCCAATTGAAGGTGTCCCAAATCCTTGGCATAGGCCAGGAGGGCCTCGCGGTTGGTAAAGTAATTCTCGATTTCCCGTTGTTGCCAAGCCAATTGTCGCAATCGATCATCTGAATGCAATGGACGTTCCAGGCGATCATAGATGGCAATACCGACCAAGTCCGGTTTGGCTTCCCGCAAGCCGTGAAAATGGCTCTCTGCCTTGTTTGGTTGATTGGCAACGTAGTGGACAAAAGGGCTTTCCAGGAATTTTGATGCCGGATGATTCAACTTTCTGGCCAAAGCCTGTAGGATGGCTAGATCGGTGGCTCCTTCCAAATAGAGAACCCAGCCCGTCTGTTCCGCTTGCAGATACTGTTCAAATCCGATTTCTTTCAGTGCCTTGTAAAGCTGATTGACGCGATTGTCGATGCGATGAGGATATCCAACAAAGGCAATGACCAAATCACGGGCTGCAGCCTCATTCAGGATAATCTCCGAATGGCTTGCAGCGATAATCTGACTGTTGGTTTCGATGGCCATGGACGATAAGACCTGGTAAATCTGTCGTTGCCTGAGCACCTCCAGGTGAGCATCCGGCTCATCAAGCAATAGGACCGCACCGGGGTTGGCCGCCATGTGAGCTAGAAGGAGAAGGGTTTGTTGCTGTCCGCGTCCGCTTGCGGACAGGTCCAGCCGGGAACCGCGATAATTGTAGCCCAGAACCACCTCGCCTCGTTCCCGAATGTAACCCGGCTCTTCCAATTCTATGCCGAAGAGGGCACGCATTCTCTTAACCAACCCGTCCCATACGGATTTGTCTTTATGCTGAAACGCCTGCCAGCATAAATTTCGCAGGACTTCGGCCGTTCGTCCTTCGCCGATTCGCACAGCAATCGCTCCTTCATCGAGTCTGGTCTCATTCGCGGCCAAACCCGACATCGGTGGCAGGTAGGCAACTTGAATAGAGCGGGCTGCTGGCGGGATTTCCATGCGTCCGCCTTGTTCATCGACCTTGGGACGGCAATAAAAGGCTTCCTCGTTGGCGTAATCCAACTCAAGAGCCAGCCGCCACATTTTTCCCTCGTTCATCCCCTCCACATCGATGTCAATCAGCACATTCCGTGTCCGCGTACGACCATTCTCTCGGCTACCTTCCCGGACATGAAGGTCGCGCCAGAGGAGATTGGCCGAGGGGACCGGAAGTGCAATGAGGTCCCGCCGGTTGATGGTCACACCGGGTCTTTCCTTGGGAGTATTGGACTCACCCCGCTTCTCAATCCACTTGGCAAGACACTTGCTCCAAAGCGCTAGCGCCTGAAGGGCCGATGTTTTGCCGGAGTTGTTGGGACCGACGAAGACCACTTGCTGTCCCAGTTCGATATTGACTTCTCCAAAAACCTTAAAATTCCGAATTCTCAGCCGTGTCAGCATAGCGGGTGGGTAAAGTGGCTAAATCAATG
>CAILNN010000369.1 GCA_903835555.1 uncultured Verrucomicrobiota bacterium | reverse complement strand
TTGGATTTCGTAGTCGCCGCCCGTGAGGCGGCGCTGACTATGCGAGGCTAGAACCCGTTTCTGAGCAGATCGGCGGGTCGGAGGCCTTGGGGCCTGTCGATTGGGGCGAGGTTTTGGGGAAGTGTGTTGGGTTTCGGCTTTTCCTCCCGCCTGGCTGCTCGGGAATGGGTTGTGGCCTCGTGGGATTAGCGTCGACTCACGTCGGAGGGCTACGGGGTTGGGACGCTCCGCTTTCGTAGACGCCGCTCGTAAGGCGGCGCTATCTCTATTCGGCTATTTTTTCTATGGTTATGAGGCTCACCCGCCGGTGCCAGAAGCCTTCCGGGTACTTGAGCGCCAAAGCTGCGTAGCGTTGCTGTCGCTGGGTGGCGAATTTTTCCCAAAGATCAGATCCCCAACGGCAATATTCAACGGCAGATTTGGCATTTCCTCGCCACGAATCAATCAGCGTGCGTGCGGCCCTGACTCCAGAGTTCAAAGCGGTTGCCGTTCCAGACGAGGCTATTGGGTCGAGTCTGATCGCTGAATCGCCTGCGGCTGCCCAACTTGGTCCGCACCGGGTGGGCAAGCTTCCGATCATAAGCGGAGCGACATTTATCTCCTTCGCCGACATCTGGAGAGAAAGATCCCGGCTTATGGCTGTCTTTTGAAATTCGACGTTCCAATTATTTGCATTACCCGGATCGCAGGCTCGGGCCTCCGCTGAATCGGTGACAAAGCAAACGTCCACGGTAGTTATGCCGCCGGGACAGACATACCACCAACCGTTCGCCGACGTCTCAACGTGGAGAAGGCGTGAAGTCAGTTGTGCATCAAAGCGAGCCCAGTAGCAAATAAGGGCGTCTAGTCTTCCCGGCGTCTGACCGGTCACTCTTGCGGTCCAAGCCAGTGAGCCAGTAGCCAGCAGCGCCGAATGAGCCGTAATCTCCTCACCATTGGTAAAAGCCGTTACCCGATCCGGTCCAAATATCGCGTCACTCGCTTCAGCTTCCAACCAGACCGAGCCCGCTTTAATAGCAAGTCGCCTAAGTGTGGCATCGAATGTCTCGCGATGAATGAACCACGCATGACCGTAAGGATTGAGGATGCTTGATTTGAGAATTGGCCTGGGCTGTTCCCAGGCTGATTCTATTCCGTGGCATGGCTCGCAGGCTGTAAGGACTTCTTCCGCGCCGATGGACCGAAGCAAGAGCCGGAGCTGCGGAACTGCGGTCTCCATCGGCTTCTTAGTCATTCGTGGAGTGGAAACCACAGTTACTGAGTGCCCAGCCGCCATGAGTGTCAATGCCGCACTGCACCCGGCTGGGCCACCCCCAACCACAACAAAATCGACCATTGGCTACGGTTCCTCCTCCCAGTGGCTACCATTGTGCACGCTCACGAATTTTAAATCATGCCAACCTTTCAACATCTGTGAAAAACGGTCATAGTTGTCATCCTGGTCTGGATCGTCAGGCTTTGCTGACCGTGAGTCGAGCAAGCGTGTCCATCGCTGCTGATCCGTTTGTCCCGATGGAAAAACATCATCTGGGCGATGCGCCGCCCACCACATGAAATAGAATTCACTGCCATTTGGTGTTTGATACTTTTCCTTCTGACAATCATAAAAATCGGCCTGCCAGGGCAGGGCCATTTGTTGACTAAAAAAGCCAGGGCGAAACTCGATGCCTCCTACTCGCAGAGGTTGTATCGAAATCTCAGCGAGTGGCTGGGCGGGAACCTTAAGTCGAAGGGGGGAACTGTAGAGCTCCGGGGTCCGAATCAACCAACTGCAATCAATCCCCGGATAAAATGGGCCTCCAACGCTGTTATCTACCGCAGCCTTGTCAAGCTGTTCAGGTAAGGGATTTAGGGAACTTTCGGGATTGGGCTCGGATCCGGTCCAGTCGTTCTGAAAATTACCCGCAGCCCACTCCCGAAGAAGGGCGTATTGGACCCGCGTGACGCTAAAGAGGCTGTTTGGTGCCGGATCTCCCTCAATAGGTTCTCTGTCCTTGAGGCGCTCCAGAGATCGATAATTATCTCCGTTGCCCCGTGGCATTGATTCCCACTCGATTTTTGGGGCGTCGGGGTTCCGCATCCTCTGGAAGATTGTCTCTCTTAAAGATTGACCGTTCGGACCGAAAAGTTCGCCATAATCAATGCTCCGCCTATGGTAGGATTTAGTCCCAAGGCTGGACTCATGTAGGTCACGAACG
>CAILNN010000368.1 GCA_903835555.1 uncultured Verrucomicrobiota bacterium | reverse complement strand
CAGAAACAGCGTGCCATTCTGGGCTTGCTCGAACCGTCCGATCCGCCGCTCCACGGCCCCGGTAAAGGCACCGCGTTCATGCCCAAAAAGCTCTGACTCGAGCAACGTTTCCGGGATGGCAGCACAATTGACGGCGATAAAGGGCATTTTGGCCCGATCGCTGTGTTGAAAGATGGCGCGGGCAATCAATTCCTTGCCCGTTCCGGTTTCACCCCGAATCAAGACATTGACCGGACGCGCGGCGATGCGGCCCAATTCCTTATACACCGACTGCATCGATTTGCTGCGCCCCACGATGGCATCGTTACCGGGGGCCGCTTCCCCGAGGTCGACGGCCGTGGCTGCCAATCTTCCGCTGGCAGCGGCTTTGCCCAGGAGGTCCAGCAATTCCTCCATCTCGAATGGTTTGAGCAGGTAATCAAATGCACCAAGTTTTGTCGCCTGAATGGCCGTTTCGGTGGTGCCGTGGGCAGTCATCAACAGGATCGGCAATAGTGGCTTTTGCTCATGCAATTGGCGGACGACCTCCATTCCCCCAAGGCCGGGCAGTCGCAGATCACTGAGGACAGCATCGAAAGTCCCCTGAAGCCCGCGGGCCAGTCCGTCATCTCCGGAGGTGCAATGAATGACTTCATAGTTCTCCGCCTCCAGGACCGACTTCAGGGCAGCGAGCAAGCTGGAATCATCTTCAATCAGCAAGACCCTATAATTTGGCGACACGGGGACAAGATGCCAAAAACGGGTGAAAAGGAAAACCTCCGAACGGCCTCAAAATGGAGTCACGCCAATTGAATCGCCTCTGGAAGCACCACCCCAAACGTGGTCCCCCGGCCCGGTTCGGTCTGGTAGTGGATGGCACCTCCGTGATTTTCGACGATTCGCGCAGCAATACTAAGTCCAAGACCGGTTCCAGTCGCTTTGGTGGTAAAGAACGGATCAAAGAGCCGCGACCGGATATCCGCTGGAATGCCCGAGCCGGTATCGCCCACTTCGATGACTACCACGGGAATCTGTTTGCCGCGCAGTCGCTGCATTTCCCGCCGGTACCGCAGGCTGATTTGCCCCTCGGAACCGATCGCATCGGCTGCATTTTGTACCAAGTTCAGCAACACCTGCTTCAGTTGATTGGGATCGGCCCGAACCTCCACCGACTCGCCCGCCTCCATCCGCAGTTCAATTCTGTGGCGGATTTGCAACGTATCCTTCATCAGATCGAACAAGGCTTGAAGCAAGGGCTGGACGAGTACGGACCGGAATTCCGGTTCCGCCGGACGGGCGAACTGCAAGAAGCCTTTGACGATGGTTTCCAATCGATCGATTTCGACCCCGATGACTGAGGCATCCTCATGGGCCGGTGACCCAGCGGCGAGATGTTTGCGTTGAGTGAACAGCCTGGCCTTGATGGCAGTCAGGGGATTCCGAATCTCGTGGGCTACCCCGGCAGCCAGGACTCCCAGAGACGCCAGGCGGTCCTGGCGGGCAATCAATTCCCGACTTTCCAGCAACTGACGCTGCAGGGGACTGATCAATCCGCTCCAAATGAAGCCAGCCAAGCCCAAGCCTGTTCCCAGAAGGGCAATCAAGGCACCGTACAGAACGGCGCGGATGAAGGTCAGCTCATGTCGCGAACGGTCGATGAGTTCCTCGCGGGCGCGCTGATGAGCTTGCACCAAATCACCGTCTAGACGGCCCAGTCGCTCGAACTCGGCGGAGGTCCGTTCTACGTCCGCCGCCAGATTATGCACGGACGTTCCAGCAGCAATCTGCTTGGCCAGTCGAGTGGCCGCGCTTTGGTAATCATCGTACGCTTTGTCGATCGCGAGAAGGGCGGCTTGTTCCCGACCGGTGTAGAGTCGGGTTTTCTGCTGGGTCAACCAGACGTCCAGGTTGGCCTGTCCGGCGTCAAAACTGGCCCAATCGTTGGAGTCGCCACGCAGCTCAAAGCGGAGCAACAGCCCTTGCAAATGCTGCAGATCGAGCAGGAATTGGTCGGCTGTACGGAAACTTTCCAACTGCTCGCGCGAGAGCTGGTCGTTCAAGGCCTGGACGCGCTCCCAAGCAGACTGGGCGGCCCATCCCAACAGGACAGCCGCCAGAAAAAGCAGCAGACAAAACGCCGCCAACCTGGCCTGGAACTTGGTTGTAAGCACGTGAAGCGAGTGATTGGT
>CAILNN010000367.1 GCA_903835555.1 uncultured Verrucomicrobiota bacterium | reverse complement strand
GGATTGCCGTAGGCCGGGCGTCTGAACTGACGAATGACGGCTCTGGTTTTCGAGTAGTCGTCCTCGTCACCAACCAACCAGCCCGGACTGGCATGGGGAGCGGATGGGGCGAACCCATGTCGCTGGCCCTGACCGAAAACGGGAGCTTTCTGTTTATCGAACGCGGAGGTGCAGTCAAATGGTGGGATTCCTCAACCCACACCACATCAATCGCCGCCTTTATCCCGGTTTGTTCAATCGGGGAAGAAGGATTGAATGGGTTGGCATTGGACCCGGGATTTGCCACCAACGGTTGGGTTTACTTGCATCGTTCCCTACCCGAAACACTGAATCGGAATGGACATCGCATCGGCCATACACGGGTTTCCCGTTTTTCCTTCCATGACGGGCGTCTCGACACCGAGAACGAAACCACTGTGATCGAGATCGAGACCCAGCGAGACCAGATTTTTCATTTGGCGGGTGCGCTTGAGTTCGACGATGACGGAAATCTATTCGTCGCCACGGGCGACAACACGATGCCCTTCCTCTGTGCTTTTTTCGCCTGTGGTGGTGGAAATCCAGTGGCGGTGCCTTTCCCGCGTTTGGCGGATATTGACATTAGATGCCAGGCAGCCGATACTGATTTTGAAGGGTTAATTTTGAGAATGTCGCCATGCCCAGCACCTTGAACCTTTCCCTCACCGACGAGCTGCGCGCGTTTGTTGACGCCCAATCCGGCGACGGCACCTTGTTTGCTAACCCGAGCGAATTTGTCCGCAACGTCCTGCGGGAGCACAAGGCCCGCCAGGAGGCCGCCCAGATGCGGGATGGCATTTTGGAGGGGTTCCAGGACGTGCTGGCGGGCCGGGTAGTCGAGTTTAATGGCCGCCTCGAGGACGCCCGCAAAGAAGCGGATCGCCGCGAGAAGCGTGGCTGGAAGTAATGGCCTCCGTCAGTCTCACCCGGCGAGCCTTTCGTGACCTGCATCACATCGAGCGTTACTCTATTGAACGTTGGGGCAAATCCGTTGCCGAGGATTATCTGGATCTCATCGAGCAAGGGCTGAACCGGCTGCGGGAGAATCCGAAGTTGCTTCGCACCAAGGACGGCATCTCTCCCGACTTCAGCCTGTATCGGATACGCGAACATTTTCTGGTCTGCACCGTGAGCGCGGATCGCATTTACGTGCTCACCATCAAGCACGGCAGCATGGATTTGCCGAGCCGCCTGGCGGAACTGGAGCCGCAGTTGCTTGCAGAAGCCGAGATTTTGCGGCGGGCGCTGGACAAGAAACGCGGCGAACGCTGACAGAGCATGGAAACCCCTCGGGTCGGAGTTCCCGGAAGCGGACGAGAGCCCGGCGGGCGCGTTCCTCCTGCGCTCGCGTGATGTTCTGGTCGAGGCGTTGCCGGACGAGGTTCACGAACAGGCGAGACGGATCGTGGCCGACTTCGCGCGCGGGCGTCGGCGGCGACGAAGTTCCGGGGCAGTAGGAATTGGCGAGTTGGCACCCCGTTTTCGGGTTGCGTTTCAGTTGGATGACGGCAAAAAGAACTCCCGGTCATGGCACCATTCCAGATTCTCCGGGCATTTCGCCTCCTGGCGATACTCTGGATTGCCGTGGGCTGCGTGTCTGAGAAGACGAGCGATGGTCACGGGATGCGCGTGGCCACGGTCGGCTTTCCCACCATCTATCAGGGGGCCGCGACATTGCGAACGTCGCGAACCAACCGCTTCACCTACACGGTGGCGGGAATGATCGACCACGTGGACACCGTCGATTCGAGCGGGACTCTGCGAACGACGTACTACAAGTACGACGACGCCCGTCGCCGACGGCAGGCCGACAGCCCCGAGGGTGTCCTTACCTGGCAGCGGGATGCCCAGGGCAATATCATCGCCATGCAGGGTTACCGCCGGAGCGCTGTGACTACCAACGCAGAGGTGACAGGTGGGACCAACACCTCCCCCGTTGTTCAAATCGATTACG
>CAILNN010000366.1 GCA_903835555.1 uncultured Verrucomicrobiota bacterium | reverse complement strand
TGACTAGATGACTGTTGTCATTTAAGCCTCATGTTCATTCGTCGCCTTGGTCAAATTCCCGCCTCCACCCCCCTGACATGCTCCGGGGGACGTTCCTGTCCCGATGTCCTCGAACTCGCTGATGGCGACTTTGCCGTTATCGGGGCCGATATCACCCAGCACGCTGATCTGCTGGATGCCGTCGGCGCTGGTTGCGGTCCAGGTGAGAAAATGGTCCGCATCCCTCGGGCCTTACTGGTCCGCGTTCGGTCCGACATTCCCGAGGCAGCCTGACATCTGCGGGGGGTTCCGAATCGACCGCCATTCGTGGTAGGATGGCGGCATGAGTTCCCTGACCGCATGGCTTTCCGACAATTGGGTTTCGTTGTTTCAGACGCTCGGTATCTGCGGAAGTCTGCTTTTCACCGCCGAATCCCTTCGGCTTGATGTGGAAGCAAAGCGGGTCAGTGAATATCTGACCCTCAATACCCAGCATCGTCGGCTGTGGGGACAACTGCATCATCGGTCCCGGCTGGCGAATCTGCTGAACGCGGATCGCAACCTCGATTTGCATCCGGTCACAACCGAAGAACGCCTTTTCTTGGAATTGGCCTTCGTCCATTTCCACACCGGATGGTTGGTCGCGCGAAAGGGAAGTCTGGTTCCCGTCAGTGTGCTGGCCGCCGATGCCGGTCATTTCTTCCGATTGCCCGTTCCGCGGGCGGTTTGGACCCAGGTCCGGGCCACGCATCAGCCCGAGTTTGTGTCGTTTGTTGAAGAGGCCGTGCGCCAGATGAGTGAGTTAAGCCGCAAGGGATAAACCGGGGTTCCGTAGGTCTCGGGGCACCTCTTCGCGGGAGCGAACCGTGCCGTTTTCGAGTACCAGGTCGGTGGCGTTCCATTTGGCCTGAGACCGTTCCATGGCGCGGATGGCATCGCGCAGGTCCACTTCGCCCGCTTGCTCGCGGGTGAGGTACAGCTTGGTGAATTCCCGTGCGCGACTCACCTGCACATAGGTCGATTCGCGGGACTGCATGACATCGGAAAACAGAACAAAAGCCCGGTGGACGGTGGCTCCCTGAGACTTGTGGGTCGTCACGGCATATCCCAAGCGGACATGCTCGTGGTTCAGCGGCACATAAACCCGCTTGGCATCAAAATCGAGTTGGACGACTGCCGAACCCTGACGTTCCTCAATCAGGGTGCCGAAGGTGCCGTTCTTCACCCCCAGTTTTCGGTCGTTGCGCCCAAAAATAACCCGGTCACCGGGAAAGAATTCACGGTCGCCAATCGTGATAGGAGTCGCTCCAAGGGACCCGGCGGACTTTCGGACGGACTGCGCCTCGCGATTCAGCCAGGTCACCTCCTCATGAGTCCCGGCCAAAATCAACGTCTTGGCAGGATCAGGTTCCTTGGCCCAGTCGCTCAGAAGGGTGTGAATCGCCGATGCCGTGTCATTGGCGACATGGAGCAGGCCCCGGTGTTGAAGGATTTCGACCCCTGTGCCGACATTGCCATCGGCAAAATGGCGCACCAAGTCCCGCCCCCATTGGGC
>CAILNN010000365.1 GCA_903835555.1 uncultured Verrucomicrobiota bacterium | reverse complement strand
GAAGTCCGGCCAGAACAACGCCCCGGTCGCGCGGTATTGCGGCGTGTCGAACAGGAACTCCGGGTTCACCGCCACCATGTTGTCCGCGTCCAACAGCATCACCTCGCGGAACCGGCAGTTCAGGATCGCATAGGGTTTCAGCTCCCAGCCTTTGAGCGTGCGGACGGGCGCCTGGTTGCGGATCTCCAGCGCATCCACGCATTCCACACCCAGCGGAACCACCAACTGGCGCATCCGGTCATCGAGTTCCTCCACCCCCAGATACCAGATCTGGATTGGCAGGGTCACGCCCACATGCCGCAGGAGATTGATGCACACCCAGGCGTTCGTAAAATAGCGCAGGCCGCCGCCACAGATGACAATGCCCCTACCGGAGAACCGCCCTGCCGGATATTCCGGCATCTTCCGCAGGAACAAGTCGCACGCACCAAGCGCTGTGGCCTCGGTGAGCGGCATGTCGAATTGGGATTCGTCCCGCCGGGGTTTGCCGTTGATGTCGACTTGTTTTGCCCTAATGCCGTCTAGTCGTTCGCGTTCCATATAGAGTTCAACCCGTCGCACCACATCCTCGACGGAAATCATGTGCATGCAGCGCGGCAACGGACCTTCGACCACGTCGGCGCACAAGTGCTCAGGACGGTCCTTCTCGTCCCCATCGCCCAGCGGCACGGTGCGCGAGCGCCAGCAGCCTCCGCTGGCGCAGCATGGCAAGGCTCCCACGGTATGTAGGAACTGGTGGTGGGAATAAGCTTCCCAATGGGTCGGTTCCCGCCCGCCGGCGATGACCACACAGGGACGGTCGTAAGCCCCGCTCCCCTTCATCGGCACCGCCGCTGCTAGGTGCATTGGAAACGTGACCGGGCAGACCACCCCGCGAGCGTGATACATGAGCCGGATGAGTTGACGGAGATCGGTACGACCACGAAGGTCAATGACACCGGACAGGGCGGGATGGAAGTGGCCCTTCTCCCCCACTTGAACAAACTGAATGCGCCCACGGAAGTGATCCACCACCTGCTGGTAGCGTTCGTGGCTCCGCCACTTGATGGTGAAATCACGCTTGCCACCGCCGACAATGATCCAGAACGGGATATCTTCACCGACCATCTCCTCCACTGGAGAAAACCACTGCATTTCCTCCTCGGAAAGGTGAATATCTCCCCGGAAGGCAGTAGGCCGGATCTGCAGGCCCAACTGCTCGTTGAGATAGTCAATGAAGCCGTGAATGAAGTGATACGGAAGCTGGTTGCTCTGGTGGATCAATGGATAATTACACTGGATAGTCCGGACGGATGGATCGGATTCGGCTAACGGGGTAATGTAAGGGCTGTTAGCCCAGAGTTCCGGGCAGGTAGAACGGACGTCGGTCTGGAATTGGTTTGGATAACATCTATGCAGGTCTCGCAGGGCGGCTGTCAGCATGAGCACGTCGCCGGGGGATTGATGGTTTCTGAATATAATACCATGATTCATGTTCGCCTTTTCAATTATTTGCATGGCTCGCATCAGGAGTTAACCCGCTTTCTTGTAGGAGATTGTGCTGGTTGGTGTCAGCAGTCAAAAAGATTTGGCTGGGATAGATAAGAACGAGCAGGCTGCCGATCACCAAATTCAACTCCCGTAGCGCAAGGTCTATTAGACATTCGCGAGTGTTCGACCTTCTCCGGCGCGACATGAGCACCGCTAGATTTCTTATCGAGGGTTGACGGTACAGCCGCAGGGATCGACAGCCGAGTTATTGAACTTTATTTGGAGGTGTCTAATCCATTTGCTGCTCGAATCGCCACCTCGGCTATTCGCCTGACGATCTTTTCACGATCCGTTGCAGCGATGCTTTCGAGGTCTGCTCTTACGATGGCCGCATTGGTTCCAAAACTCCCAATGGCCTTAACTGCCATGACCCTTACAACGAAGTCTGAATCATTCTTTGCGACTCGGATTAAATCTGGTATGGCAACTTCTGGATCTTGGTGAAGTGATCCAAGAACAGTAGCAGCAAGCGCCCTGGATAACTGCGAATCATCTCCCAAAAGCTTCACCAACGGCCGAACTGCGGAAGACGCAACGTCGCGATTGGTGGAAAATCCAGACAATCCACTCATGACTGCATTCCGTATCAGTCGGTCAGCGTTGGTAAGTCCTGACACAAGCATCAAACCGCAATCTGTTCCGCCAATGTTCGCGAAAGCAGCCACGCATGGGCCAATGCTTCGGCCAGCGTTGAATTCATCTTTCAGCATGGGAAGCAATGGCCTGGCGTCGCTGCCAAGCGCCCTGAAGGCAGGCTCGAGTCGTTCCGTTCTGGACGCTGCCATATTCCGGTTGGTCGCCGCAATGGCTCCGATGGCACGAACCTCCTCCATCAACTGCGGCAGATATGCCGAGGCGTTCGTACGGAGTTGCTCAAGCGCTTCTTGACTTCTTCGCAAGCTCTTATTAAGGACGTCTAACTTGTTTACTGAACGGTTAGTTGGCAAAGAAAGCGCCAGTGCCTCGAGGATTCCAGTCAAATCATTCGACCCTGTAGCGGATGTTTGGTTTTGATGAGCGTTTTTCGCTGTCTGCGATCGTGGGACGAAAACCGCAACTGCGACCGTGAAAATCCCAACCACAATCAAAGCGATACGAGTCTTGAGCATAACGAACAAGTCTGACTATTAGGCCGTGTTTTCAAATTCAGGTTTTAAGCCAATCCATTATCGCAGCGAGCTGGAGGAAGGCCAGAAAGGTGACGGCGTGCTTTTCATATCTGGTTGAAAT
>CAILNN010000364.1 GCA_903835555.1 uncultured Verrucomicrobiota bacterium | reverse complement strand
TGATTGCCTGCTCAACCTATCTCCTCGCGTGGAATTGAGCGACGAGCTGATCGCGCACGGACGCGCTCCAATTGAGCGGATGCTCCAATTGTCGGCGATGGACTAGGCCATGTTAATCGACACCCATGCCCATCTCGATTTTCCCGATTTTTCCTCGGACTTAGCCGAGGTTGTCGAGCGTGCGCAACGGGCTGGCGTTGAGCGGATTATCTCCATTGGCACGGACGAAGCCGCCAGTGCCCGGGCGGTTGCCTTGGCAGAACGGTTTCCATCGGTCTATGCGGCGGTTGGATGGCATCCAGGACATTTCTTGGATGCTCCAGAAGACATCACCAGAGGGCTGCAAAAATGGGTGAATCATCCCAAGGTGGTTGCCATCGGTGAGTGTGGGTTGGACTATTATCGGATGCCCTCGGCGAACGGAGGAAACGCCGAAGACGATGCCCGACTGAAGGTGGTGCAAGAGCGGGTTTTTCGGCAACAATTGGAATTGGCGGCGGCGACGGGATTGAATCTCGTGGTCCATACCCGGGAATCATTTGCGGACACCCTTCGGATTTTTGCCCCCTATGCGAATCGGGTTCGCGCGGTATTCCACTGCTTTATTGGGACTCCGGAACAGATGCGGGAGGTGATCGCCCTCGGTTCGATGGTTAGTTTCACCGGAATCAGCACCTTTAAGAATGCCGCCAACGTGCGGACCACGTTGGAATCCACGCCCTTGGAAAGCTTCATGGTTGAAACGGACGCCCCCTTTCTGGCACCCGTACCCCATCGAGGCCGCCGTTGCGAACCGGCCTACGTGGCTGACCTGGCATCATTCATAGCCGAGTTTCGAGGAATCTCGTTGGCTCAGTTGGCCTCGACGACCAGCGCCAACGCGCACCGATTGTTTCCTCGATTGTCGTAGTTGCCATTTTATCAGCTCTGGCTAGCCTGAGGCATGCCCTCACTTCGGCGGCCAATTGCCCTGCTTCTGGTCTGGACCTTGCGTGCCACGGGGCGCGATTTGGAGTCCACGACGAATTCCATTCGCACACTGGATACGCCACGAGTTTTGACAGCGGTATCGCGTCGTGCGGAATGGGAGTCGGTTTCTCAGCGCATTCGGAATTCCATACTCGTGAGTTGCGGACTGGATCCGATGCCACAACGCACGCCGCTTAAGACAACCATCCTAACCCACTTGGATCGAGATGGATACACGGTCGATGTCATTCAATTTCAGCCATTTCCGGGAGTCTATGTCGCTGGAAACCTGTATCGACCCAAAGGCTCACCGGGAAAACGCTATCCTGGAATATTGAATCCACATGGACATTGGGAGCAGGGCCGTCTTGAGCAGACTGAGACCGCCGATGGACCGGCTCGCTGCGTACAGTTTGCCCGCATGGGGATGATCGCCCTGAGCTACGATATGTTGGGATACCAAGACACCACGCAGTTTACGGCTATCAAGCCCGGCGAAAATGCTCCCAGACCGAAATTCTATGACCAGCACGTCGCTCTATTCCGCGACCCCGGCCTGCAACTTTGGAATTTGTCCCTGATGGGAGTCCAACTGTGGAATTCAATTCGAGCTATCGATGTGCTGTTGAGCCTTCCCGAGGTTGATCCGGAGCGAATCGGTTGCACGGGCGAGTCCGGCGGCGGAACTCAAACCTTTCTTCTGGGTGCCGTCGACGATCGAATTCGCGTTTCAGCTCCGGTCAATATGGTGTCGCACACCATGCAAGGGGGGTGTTTTTGCGAAAATGCACCGGGACTTCGGGTTGAATTCTCAAACCTCGACTTTGCGGCTGCATTTGCTCCGAGACCGATGTTGCTAGTTGGGGCAACCGGCGATTGGACAAAAGACCTCTTGGAGGTCGAAGCCCCTTCGATCGGCGGCATCTACGATCTGATGGGAGTTCGTGATCGTATTCATGCTGTTCGCTTCAAAGCCGGTCACAACTACAACCAAGCGTCCCGTGAAGCGGTCTATGCCTGGTTCAACCAGTGGCTGCTTGGGGCGGCACCGGCGGATCGCCTAGCGGAAATGGCCAGTCCCCGGGAACCACGGGCGAATCTTAAACTCCCGATCGATTATCAATATCCATCCGATGCCCTGAACGAATCGGCATTTGTCTCGGCATGGATTTCAAATCAACAAGCTGCTCTCCAAACTCTCAAACCGACCGATGAAAAGTCGCTCAAACGGATTCAGGAGCGGGCGGAACGCTTTTCTTCCTACTGGTGGCCGGAAAACGACAACTCCAACACCAGTGCTCTCACTGCTTCTACGGGAAAGGCATCGACCCCGGGTGGTTCTCCGGAGACGAAAAAGGGGGTGGTGATTTTGGTTTCAACGAATCGACTGACCGATAGCCTCCAAAGTGCGCTAATAAAGCCGCTCCGAGAAAACGGCTTTGCGGTGGAAGAACTCGAACCGTACCAAACGGGAGCGAATCGAGACATTCACGTCTTGTCGCAATCTCTGTTTACCAACTTTTTCAACACCTACAATCGGACTATTCTGGAGCGGCGGGTAAAGGATATTCGAGATGCGTGCCAGCTAGCCCGAAAGACCCATGGCACAGATCGCATAATCCTCATGGGAACAGGGGAGGCAGGACTATGGTGCTTACTGGCAGCCCCAGTCGCTTCCGCCGTGATTGCCGATGGTAGTTCACTGGCCCCCGCCAGCAGCCCACGGTGGCTTGACCCAGAACGCTTTCTGCCGGGCTTTAACCTGTTCGGGGGTGTCGAAATGAGCGCGATTGTGGCTGCCAAGAGTCCGCTTTGGCTTTACGCGCTAACCTCTCCAATTGCAAACGATCGGATACAGGCGATGGCTCAGGCCAATGAGACGAAGGACTTTCTCCGCCTCGAATCAAAAGACCATTTGGATATCAAGCAGGTAGTTGGTTGGATGGTGACCGTCGCCAACCTGTCTCCTTGATGTTGATTGCCAAACCTGATCCGCCAACAACAAACCGTCGGGTGTTACCCCAGTCGATAGGTGATGCGCGCCTTGTTCAGATCGTAAGGTGACATTTCCAACCGGACACGGTCTCCAGGGGTGAGTCGGATGAACCGTTTTCGCATTTTGCCCGAGATATGGGCAAGGACGACATGTTTATTGTCGAGCTCGACCCGAAACATCGTCCCTGCCAGGACGGTGAGTATCTTACCTTCAAGTGTGATATGTTCTTCCATGATGATTCCGCGAATCTCCCAATCCCTCTCGGTTGGGTGGACCGTGGACTAAAAGACGACTTGGATAGTATAGCTGGTGACAAAATAAAGTCACTCCACTTCGACTAGGAGTTGCGTGAGAGTCTGTTGGTGAATCGAAAGTGGGGCTTGGAAAACAAAAAAAGCCACCCTGCAGAAAAGCAGTGATGGCCTTGAAAAGGGTTTAAACGCTTGAGCGCTTAAGAAGCGGTTGCTCGTGGCAACGCTTAGTAACGAGGACGATTGCTGTCACGACGAGGACCACGTCCACCGCCGCCGCCACCACCACCGTAGCCGCCGCCACCACCGCCGCCGCCGTATCCGCCGCCGCCACCGCTGTAGCCGCCACCGCCGCCACCACCGCTGTAACCGCCGCCGCCGCCGCCGGGACGCTCTTCCTTCGGACGAGCTTCATTGACGGTCAAGGGACGACCATCCAATTGACGACCATGCATCCCAGCGATCGCAGCCTTGGCTGCATCGGGATTGCCCATGGTCACGAAGGCAAAACCGCGGGAACGACCAGTCATCCGGTCGACCATGAGGTTTACTTCGCTGACTTCCCCGAATGCGGCAAATGCATCCTGGAGGTCGTTTTCCGTGGTATTGAAGGACAAATTACCCACGTACAGTTTCGTGTTCATCTAATGATTTCGCTTTTTCGACCGACTGTCATGTACCTGGCTGTTCCCGACTGTCGGGTTTCAAATCATCCCTGAAAACACGTTCAACTGGAGATCCACCACGCCTGGAATCGACTACCGATCCAACAAGACGAGGCAGAGTGGCGGAATCCCGGCCAAGGGCAAGGAAGAAAGCACGGATCGACTGAATATTTCCAAAATCCACTCTTTGGAGCATTCATGCGTCGTCCGCCATGCTGCTGCGGTCATGGACGAATCGCCTGATAAACCGTCTTGGCCATCAATTCGGCCCCCTTGGCATTCGGATGGATTTTATCCGGGAAAAACTCGGGATGCCCGGTCAAGGCATCGTTGAGGTCGATCACGGGAATCTTTTCCCTATCCGCCACTTCCTGAATACATTCAATCGCCTCATCCAGCTTCGGGGCATTGATACCCCATTGCTCGCCGTATACCGGCACCGGCAGGCACACCCAGACTTTCGGATGGGATTTCAAACCGCGAAAATGTTCCCAAAGCGCCTTGTAATCTTGCTTGAACGCGTCTTTTCCCCGCCAATTCTGCGGTTTGGTATCATTGGTTCCCAATTGGATGATGACCACATCTGGATCGGAGTCGGTGGCCGCACGATACTCTTCAGTGGTCCAATACGGTAAGTCGCCGACCTTGCTCAAGGTTGCCCCACTTCGACCAAAGTTTTGGACCAAGAATCGCGGTCCCAGCATGGCGTTGAGTTTCGATGGGTAATTATTCGTTTCCCGGTTCTCAACTCCCGCTCCGAACGTGATGCTATCCCCGATGCAGGCGATGCGAATGATCGGGTCCCCGGTCTTGCGCCGATTTTGAATCTCGGCCATGTCGATGTACGGGGGCTTCTTTGCCGAACACCCGACAAACAAGACCAACAACGGTAACCAAGCGAGGAAACGTAATTTCATGGACAATCGATAACAGGGCGAATCTCGCGGACCTTGAGACCGGGGCAAGGTCAGAATCTCGCGAAAGCTTGGGCATCTGCCCTACTCCCGCAATCGAATCCGAGTCTTCACCGCCCGGTTTCCACCCGCCAATTGGCGAAAAAGCTCGGGGAGTTTGGATAGCGGAGCCTCGCCATCGACAAAGTCGTCGGCTCGGATAATCCCGTCTTCGATCAGACCGAGCGCCCGCCGAATCATCGTCGGGGTATGATGAAAGCTGGCGAACAAGGTTAACGCGGAGTAGTGAACCAAGGTGGTGTCGAGATTGACGGTGGTTCCGCTTGGACATCCGCCAAAAAAATTCACCCGACCGCCACGGCGGACCAACCGAACGGAGGCTTCCCAAGCTGACGGCTTGCCGACGGCTTCAAATACGACATCAAAGCGAGTATCAGGTACCTGCTCCCGGACAGCCGCTTCCAAATCCTCTCGGCCCGCCATATCCACCAGAATTGAAGCTCCCAAGCGTTGACCGAGTGCTAATCGACCCTCCCCCCGCCCCGCCAGGGCCACGCTACACCCGGCATGCTTGGCCAACGCCACCGCCATGAGGCCAATGGGCCCCGACCCAAGAACCAACACGGACTCGCCGGAAACCAATTTCAGATCGGATATCCCTTGAACAACACACGCGAGCGGTTCGGTCAAGGCAGCTGCGTGGAAGGGAGTTTCGGGTCGAAGTCGATGTAGGTTTTTTTCCACCAAACGCTTCGGAATGACGATTGACTCTGCGTACGCGCCATTGAGGAACAATAGGTCCGAGCAAAGGTACTCCTGGTTTCCCCGGCACCAGGTACACTCACCGCAAGGGGCGGAATTTGCCGCCACTACCCGCGCGCCTATCTCCCAGCCGCTAGTTTTCGGATGAACCTCTGAAACAACACCGGCGAGTTCATGGCCAAAAACGCAGGGCGGGATGAGCATCCGGGCATGGTAGCCACGGCGGTAAACCTTGAGGTCGGTCCCGCAGGTCAGCGCCGCTTCAATGCGGACCCGCACCTCTCCGGGAGCTAGAGGTTGCTCGGGAATGTCCTCCACCGCGAGTTGCTCTCGCCCGTACAAGATAGCAGCTTTCAATCGACCTAAATCTTCGGGAACCCGGAACCGGACCGCAAGGGCAAGTTGGTAGGGGGTCGTTGAAGGAACGAAGTAGCGGGGTAGCTGTCCCGGTTGCGTGCGGCCGATGGTTCGGAGTTTCCCCAAATCGGAGACCAGTATCGTTCATACCGGCCCGTTCCAGGACCATCGTGCCAATGCGACTCCATCTGGAACCGAGTCTGCCGACTTGGGGTGGCCTGACATTCTCTGAGTCGCCCACCGAAAGTAGGCCTTAAGCGTGGATCTTAAGCGAGGGTCGTCTGGAAGGCCCGCATCATCCAAGGCCTGAGAAAAGCAAGTTTGCGCTCGGTCGTCCATCTCCTGATGTTCGCCATTTCCCGAGTGCATTCGAAGCACACTGGACTCGCTGCCAAAGGACTTGGTGTAGTCCGGCGGACCGCCGAGTGCCTCGGCCCAGTAGGCTGCGAGGCGTTCCAAGTGGTGGGGGTGAAAGCCGTGTGAGAACGCGTGGCTCACGATCGGATCGGCAAGGCATCGCGCATGCCATGCTTGGGCTAAATCAACAAAGGCTTGGCTTCCTCCCGCAACTTCGAAAATTGTCTTTGTCATTCGGAAACACGACACTCGTTACAGCACCCGCACGGACTTCAATTTGGCGGCTGCTTTTTCAAAAGTGACCATTGAATCGGCCGATTCGGTGTATACCCCGTGAATCAGGCGGTCCACAAATCCCGGCTTGGCGGAAGCAAGCCTGCTGGTCGCCAACACCTCTGCCACGGCTCCGAGCGGTTTAATTTCACCGGCGGCAAACAACTCCCGCAGACCCAGGAGTGCGTCTTGTTTCGAAACGTAGTAATGATGCTGTAGGGCAAAATAGGCTTCTGCCGCCACCAAATCCGAAATCACGGCGTGATGGCCGCCGCGCGTCAGTTCGTCCAAGAACGCAACTGCTCGAGCAGCCTGGTCCGCCGGTTGCCCCAGCAGCAGGCGCAGCACCACCGACGTGTCAAGCCCCACCTTCACACGCCAAGCTTTCGCCCTGCTGCAATACTCTCCCGAATCGCATCCAGAGAATGGTCCGTGACTTTCTTAGCGCGCGGACCTAGGCAGCCCACCCATGCGCGGGGCCGGGTCGGCAGGGGCCGCAACACCCAGACTTGAGTTCCCCCTTCGTTGCGCGGTTCAAGTCCAATCACGTCACCTGGCTTTAGTCCGAGGGACTCACAGGTTTCCCTTGGAAATGTCGCCTGCCGTTTTGACGTCAACGTCAACGTTGTCATAAAGTCACAGTCCACCTCGACGCCTTACTTGTCAATTAGGTAGTAAGTCAGTCATTGACGGGCTATCGCAGGCGATGGTTCATTGCAAATGAGGCGCTGCGGTTTGTGGGAAGGCCTGCCGACTGGAAAGGTCGGCGATACGGCAGGTTGGGAAACCTGCGCTACGACGTACCGCGCCGTTCGCAACGCTGCGCCTGACGCATGGCATTTTGAAAACACGCACTAGCGAATTCCATAAACCGCCCTGCTGACCGATCACTCGCTGACCAGACCGACGCTTTAACACATCCCTCGCGGCCATCACGAGAAATGATCAGCGTCGACTTACGTCGGACGACTACGGAAGGCACTTGCTGGGTAGACTTCGCTCGTCAGGCGACGCCGGACGGTTACCGGGATTCAGTCTCCAAGAACGACCGCCAATCGGCTTCGGTATCGATATCGTTGAGGGTTCGGAGAAGGTATAGGCGCAGGGAAAGGTCGCGTGCTCTCTCCAAGGTGCGATCGAGGACTTTATCGGTGCTCCAAGGTATGTCGGCGAATAGCTCAGGAACAAATCGACGCATCCCGAGTAGCCAGTATCCACCATCCCGCGCTGGACCGATCACAACATCGTAGTGTTCCAACATTTGTTCGGCTTCCAGGAGATCATTCGTTTTCAAGTCTGGGCAGTCCGTCCCGATGACTTGGACCCCACGTACGCCTTCGTCGAAGGCTTCTTGAAAGGCCTGGGAGAGGCGATGTCCCAGCGTGCCGTCGGACTGCGGACGCCATGACCATCCGGGCTGAATCCAGGGGCAAACCGTCTCGCCTTCGGTGGATGGAGTGTAACAGAGCCGGACGTTAGGAAGAGGGGCACAGGCGGCCAACGCACGTGCCAAGAGGAACTTGGCTACTTCCAGAGCCGCTTCCGGCCCCAAGGTGCTTGCCAATCGCGATTTGCCCCGCCCTAGCGCGGGTACTTTGAGGAAGACCAAGGTTTGAACCGCCATTCATTCAAACTGTGAAAGCAGAGCGAGGCCATGTCCAATCAGGCGAACGGTGATTTCCTTTTGCCGTTCCTGTGCTTACTTCCCTCCCGGACATGCTTCGTCTCCCTGATCTTCATTCGCTTGCCGCCGAATACGGCAATGACCTATCTGCATCCGTGGCCTCTTTTTCGGTCGGTACCCATCAGTTTGGTGGAACCCTTCGTCCGGCCTTGATGGGGGTCATCAATCTATCCTCGCAATCCTGGTATCGAGAATCGGTGTGTCTCAACGCCGACAGTGCCATCCAACGAGGTCAGGTTCTCGCTGCTCAGGGAGCGACGATCCTGGATATCGGCGCTGAGTCCACCCTGGCGCATGCCAATCGAGTGGATGATGCCGCGCAGAAATCAGCGCTTCTGCCCGTGGTCCGTGAACTGGCCGCCTCTGGATTGATTGTTTCGGTTGAAACGTATCATCCGAGCGTCACCAAGGCTTGCCTGGAGGCCGGAGCCAAGGTTCTCAATTTGACTGGAACGGAAAACTCAGAAGAACTCTTTCGCCTGGTGGCCGATCACGATGCGGCGGTCATCCTTTGCCACGTTCAGGGGGCCCATGTGCGGGCGGTGGGTGATTTTGACTTCGGCTCTGACCCGACCCAAATGCTCCTCCATTACTTTGAGAAACAGGTGGAGGAGGCCACGCGGTGCGGTGTTCGCAGAATCTGGATCGACCCGGGCCTCGGCTTTTATTATCGAAATCTTCAGGATTCATCGGTTCGCATTCGCCATCAGATGCGGACCTTCCTCAACACCTTTCGACTGCGTCGCCTGGGATGGCCGGTCTGCCATGCCCTGCCCCACGCCTTCGAATGTTTTGGAGAGGAAGTTCGGTCGGCTGAACCGTTCTTCGCCGTTCTGGCGGCGTTGGGGCAGACCGACCTGTTCCGGACTCATGAAGTTCCCCGGGTCAAGGCGGTGTTGGATACTTTGGCAATTTGGTAAGGCGGCGCTGATGCGATGGTTAGGCACGCGAAGGGTCTGAAGAAAGAGGGCACACGAAGAAAGAAAAATGTCTAACGCTTTGGCTTCGGGACATGAACGATGCTCCAGTAAACTCCTGGATCCGTCGATTTCACGGCTATTTCCAAAGCGGCAGAGGGCTGGCGCAGTCCAAGACCTGGCGGACATCCCCATGCTCTATTCTTTGGGAATCGCACGGGATTGTGGATTTCCCTTACCGACTCAAAAATCCCCTGGACGCGGCGGTCCGGAATATGGCTTGGCACCCAGTTCGGGATGAAGACTGTGCTGGACGGTCAGCGCCGCAGGGTCGGTTGTCGTGGGTGCAGCAATCAATCCATGGTAGCGTCCCATCCAGTAGGCCAGGAGCCAACTGCTCGGTTCCACCACGTCACGTCCATCGCTTCCTCCGTCGGCCTGCATGGTCCAGGCATCCCACCGCATCGGTTCCCGTTCGCGGGGCGAGAATGGACGAATGCCACCCAGGAAGGTCTGGTAACCAGAGGGCGTTCGCAAATCGGCCCGATGGGAGTTCTGATAGGACCAAACGCGTAAATCGAGAGGCCATTCCCGTAGATGGGCGATGGAGGCCGCAGCTTCTTCATCTTCGCCGGAAATCACGGCATGGAGGAAATTGTACCACGGCTGTTGTTCCACGCGGACCATTTCGTAAGTTCGCTCAAAGCTTCGTCGGTAAAGGGCGCTCAATTTTGGATCTTGTTCATATCGGAGCAGATTCCAATAACACCAGAAGGCGAGTTGGTCCTCGAAATGCGCGACGGAATCCGGTGGGAAAGTCTTCCGTTGGCGAAGCACATGACCCGGATACCCCAAATTCACCAACTTCTGGTAGGCTTCAGCAAAGTAGGGATTGCGCGTCAGGGTTGCGGCCGTCTTGATAAACGACAAGAGTTCGAGGCACTGAAGGCCGCGATCAAAATGACCTTCATCGGTCTTGAAGTATTCCGGGTCCCATCGTCCCCAGCGGGTTGGTTTTCCGTCGAGATCGATCAACTGCCATCCATGCTCGATCAGGTGGGACGCGATGGAGAGAAGGTGTTCCTTGGCCTGGCGACCTTCAGCTCCCTGAGCTGCCAGCTCCCGGAAACGGGTGATGGAATAAAAATGGGAG
>CAILNN010000363.1 GCA_903835555.1 uncultured Verrucomicrobiota bacterium | reverse complement strand
CGGCGTGCTTTTCCCGAATATCCTGAAGATGGCGCAACCAATTATCGCTCAGCCCGAGCCGATCACGCCGAAGCGCGGCTCCCACACCGCTGCGGCCATAATGACCGCAGACAACCGCATTCAGGAGTCGCTGCATGGAGTCGAGCGCGCGATAGGCATCGTCGGTGGTAAAGGCCCGCTGGTGCGCCCACTTGTTTCGCACCTCGATCAATTCGCTAGTCAGGCTACGTTCCGCCCGTCCCAATGTCTTGCCGAAGACATCGCTCCAGCCTTCCCAGAGAACTTTCAGTACCGCTCCGGCATCCCATTCCGGGGCGGCTTCCGTGCCGCCCATTTGCATTCCGGGACCGGTGATTTGCTTGATGGTCGACCACCAATTCTTGCCGTGGGCGGCCTTCAGTTCGCGCTCGACGAACTGGGGCAGCCCGGATTTCAGGGCGTCCAATGCCTTGCCGATACGTTCATGGTTGCTGAGTGCCATGGTTCAATTCCTCTGGTAGTGCTCTAAAAATGTTTTCAGTCGATGCGCTTTAATGCCTCTTGAAGTTCGCGTCGAGTGATGGGATGAACCCAACACCCCAACAGAGTCCCGACTTGTCGGGTGACTTGTCGGGTGACTTGTGGGGTGACGCCAATGTTCAAGCCCACGGCCGCCGGGTGGCGCGCCGCCGGATGAACACCCATCCGCACCGGCGAGGAATTCTGATGATAGATCCTATTCACGCCCTAATGCACCCCGAAGCGATTGAGCCAGCTTCGATACTCGGACAAAAATTGGCCAAAAGAACGGTCGGCATCGGCTACTTTTTGTATCTGGTATGCCGCGACAATGTCTTCTGCATATTCGATTCCCCCTAAGAGCGGCTGAACACCTGCGTCTCGTACCGATTCGTTCAATAGCTTTTTGTAGCGTTGCTTTTCACATTTTTCATCCGGTGCCTTGCAGCCACGACCCACGGCTGTCTTGAACGCGTGGCTGTCCAGTAGAAGCCAACGTTCAATGTGTGGGTCTGGAATGGCATAAACCACGATATCCGCATACGGATTCACTTCAGGTTCCAAGAGTTTGCGACGTTCCAGATACCCTTTGCAATTGGCATCAATAGCGACGACGACACCATCCGGGCGCGGAACCCGCTCGCGTCTAAGGTCGGAAGCGAGTTCGCGAAGTTGTGCCTTCACCCGGGAGATTCCACCCCGCGCCGTTCGAACCTGAATTTGGACGGAGACGCCGCGCTCAGCAGCGATGCGAAGTACAAGAGAAGAAAGGAATTTTTCCTGTGCGACATCTTCTACGAGAAGAAGGATTTTAGGCATCGAAATCCCCCCTGCGAATTTTCTCTGAAACCGGGGTGGGCTCCTCCTCAGTATCGGTCAGGTGTCCATCAATCTCTTGACGACGGAACAACTCACCAAACGGCTGCTCCTGCTTGCTGTCAAACGCTTCGATACTGGTTTGCGTGCCAATCCGTTTGCAAACGAAGAGCGAGTCATTGGGCAAGTAATCCACCAAGATTGGAGAGTGGGTGGTAACGATGAATTGCGAATTACCAGCATGGGTCCTGCTTTCCAGCAGGCGCGCGATGAGTTCGACTCGTCGCGGATGAATTCCATTTTCCGGTTCCTCAAATGCTATCAGCGTCGGAGGGTCCTTGGCCCCGCCAACGGCAAGCAAACCAAGCATCCGAAGTGTTCCTTCCGAGACCAGACGTGCAGGCATGGCGATACCGCCTTCCTTCAGTCGGAGTTCAACCTCACCAACCGCATTTACCTCTACCTCAATACCTTCGACGCGTGGAATCAGCGCATGAATTGCCTTTTCCACGGCGCGGAATTGGACAGGCTCCAAGGTTCTCAGAGTGTTGAGAAATGAGGCCAAATCTTCCCCCATGAGCCCAATGTGCCGAACCTCCTTCACCGGGTTGGCGGCACGCATCCGTTCGCGAGGCTCAAAATAAAAGCAAAACCACCCCGCCAATTCCTGCCGCAATGCAGAAATATGAGGGTAATGTGGCGGGTACAGTGGTCTCGACACGATCGTGTGGTCCAGTCCCACTTCGTGGTAGGTCGGATGCGCCTGACCTTCCAGTCGGAGGCTTAATCTTCCATCTTTTTTTTCTAAGAATGGATTTCGTGACGTTTTCAATTCGCCGCCACTCTTAAGTGCAGCCAGGTATTCATCCTGGACCCGCAGGATACCGCTGCGCGGTAGGACCTCGACCTGGAGCCGATACCGAAGAATTCGTTCTTTGACGTAGCTACCCACTTTAACCTCGCCACCACCGTTCCCCTTTCGCATGTCGGCAATCTGCCGCTCGACAGTCAATACGGTTGACTCAGATAACTCCACGTCGACTTCAAACGTGAAGTGGAGGGCTTCACTTTTGATATGGCCGGCCATTCCTTCGGGTCCAAATGTGAACGCCTCCAACGGAGTGCCCCGGCAAGGTCCCTCAAAAGCTTCCTTGAGTGTTCGAGCCGTCACCATTCGCGACAGCAGTTGCAAGGCATCGAGGAAATTACTCTTTCCCACCGCATTGGGGCCAAAAAGAACCGTCAGCGGACGAGGCCTGACTTCCAAGTAGGACAGCGACTTGTATCCTTCAATATGGACGCGGGTGATCATGAACAAACGATTTTCGGCTTGGGTCGAAAAAGTTAGATTCCCTCCGAGCTCTTAATCGACTCATGCGGAAGCTTTGCTGCTTCCTTGTTTCGCTCCTCCGCTTTTCGCCTCTCAACATCATTGACAATATCTTGAGGCATGACTGTTGGAAGGACTAACTTTCCCACGGGAAAGCTCCCGGTCACGTTTGCAACAAGCCCGCGCAAAATGCCGTAGAGAACGCTCACGCCGTTGACTCTAGTTTGTAATTCGACCTTCTCAGGAGGAATCTGATCCCCAATGGTAAAAAAGCCGACAATTTCAACGGTCAACCGAAAACCAAGTGGCTTTTGGTCGGCGGTCTGTTCTTGTAACTTGAATCGAAAATCCATCCGCCTTCTAAGAGGCTCATCGATATGGTTCGCAACGTCATAGTCAAATCCAATGGAGGTCTGGCCTCCCGTTTCTTGTTTTTCCTCAGATGGAGGTTCGCAAGTCACATCGAGCCTGGTAAGGAAAAACTCTTCAAGCTGCAAGGCGGCATTCATCGGGTTGAGAAAGTCGATTTTCAGTCTGCGACATTCCAAGGACAGCGATTTCGTCTGTGGAAGCGACAATTTGGTAGCCGGTGAATCGAACCGATAATGGGGCGAACGGCATCCGATGAGTAGTCCTAAATCCGCTCGTCGAACCCACCCGCGCAGGCACCTTTTCAGGTTGGACCACGCGGATTTCCAAACGACGTCCAACGAGATGAGCCAAAGTCGTCATCGTTTCGATAGTGAAATTCACCCGGCGGCTTTCATTGAAAAGCTTGGAGACATATTGTCGGCTTTTGCCCCAGCGAAGCGCGAGCTGACTCTGGGTTTCCCCGGAAACTTCAAGTGCTTCGAGAATTTGCTCAACGTACATACTTTTCAGGACATCCGCCTGAAATTCCGGGTCGTTTTCAAGCCGCTTCCCAGCGGCAGAGAGAGCCTCTCGGTCGGCGTCCGACACAGGAGGGATTTGCGCAAGGTACTCCTTAAGGGAGTCGGACAAATCCAGATCGTTTTCAATGGTCTTCATGGGTAAAACTTGAGGTAAAGGTTTCGGAGGTCTGCACAACGTTGAAATGCGGAATTTTGGCTTCCGCGTCCCTTTTTGTACGGATTGGTACAGATTATCAGGGATTCATGGCGATTGTCGTAAAAGAACATCAACCGACACACGCCAGTAAAGGCAATCATTTCATAGACGTCGCCGTGATCGACATTCGCAGATTTCTTGACATGCTTTTCATTCCGAACCCTTTCTTCCTGCGCTGCGAGCCGGATGACCTTCATGATCGCTTTGTAGTCGGTGGGAGAATGTTTCATCCAATCAGCCAGTGTGACCTGAACAGGATCTTTCCCATCGATTACCAATGCTCGAATGGTCCAGCGTGATTCCCACTCCGGATCAACACCCCCAATTTCAACTAGCTGTACCTTCATGTCAACCTTTAGGTTTACGGCTTTTGGACATGATTCTTGGTTCAGATGAGCTGCCCCTGGCTCGGTCCCGCCGACTTCTGTTCATCTGCAAGGCGTTTCAAGTCCGGCCAAGCAAGTACCAGGGCATTGTATCCGATAGCATCTTGGGACCATTTTCGGCGCTCACAGACGGTGTACAGGCGGTAGCTGAGGTCGCGGGAGGCCTCGGCGATGATGCCCAGTTTGGCGATCAATGCGGCGGCGGCGGATTCGCCCTGGTCCAGGGCTCGGAT
>CAILNN010000362.1 GCA_903835555.1 uncultured Verrucomicrobiota bacterium | reverse complement strand
TTGAAGGTCCGGAGACGTACGCCGTTAAAGCGATCGTTGTAGAGTCGGCAAAGTCGCTCGCGACGCGGCTCGTCCTCCCAAACCCAGGATTGAAAGCGTTCCTTGATTTTCTGTTGTTTATCGCGGGCTGCTTCGGTCGCAGGAGCATTGACCACCTGTTTATCCTCAACCGGGTCGAGATCGTAAATCGTTGGTGTCCGTAGGTTGAGGGCATCCTCGATGAGATCGAGCGCCGAGCGTCGGTCGGTACCCCACTCGGTGGAATTGGCCACCGCAATGCGGACATTCCATTCGCCTTTGACGGTCCAGGAACCAATCAAGTCAGAATGACCGACCTCGACCCCGCGTTCACCCAGCAGAGTCTCGGCACAGGTTTGGATATCGTCGCACGGAAGCCAGGAACTCCCCAATCGGGCATCGATTTCAAAGTGGGTCAGGTCTTCTGGCTGCACCTGCCGGAGTGCCCCGACGTTGAATTGGTACTGAGGGTCGACCAGTGCCGCCGCCTCGGCGACCCGGAGTTTTTCCCGGACGGGTCCAGAGAGATAATCGTCGTCGGTTTCCCATTGGCGCGATTGCGGATTTTGGAAAATCAGTCCCTTGAGTTGGGAGAGTACTTCGGATTCTGGAAGCCGAAGTAGGGACCCCAGGAATGGGAGATCAACCCGACCGCGTTCAGCTAATGTGACCAACAGGGCCGACTGGGCATCCTGGATGTCGCGGGGGATGGACCGCGCGGCAATGGTCCGCTCCCTGAAGATGGCGGCTCTGGTCGCCTTGCCCGACTCACGATCGTACAGTTCGACCGATAGCAGCAGCGGCAGATCGGGGTCACCGCGAAACACGGTTGTGTTTCGGCGGTCCGACAATGGCCCGAATCGGGTGACAAAACTGTCGTAGACCTGATTGAGAGCAGCACGGGCGGTTCGCTGGTCTTCCTCAGGATGATCCTGCCACTGGGTGAAGAGGCAGTGCCGGAGGGCGTCACGAACCCGAATCAGTCCACGGAGCCGTTGTGCCGTGCTTTCAGCCAGGTTGGAAAGAACAACAAGTTGATCCCCCTGCCTTTGGGCCAATTGGCCATTGTGCAGGGTGAACGCGTTGGGCTTGACAGCGTCGGGAGCCGGTATGGTCAGGACCGCCCCAGCCACGGGGGCGGTGCACTCGATAGACCGATAGATGCCTTCGGGCAGCCGCTGAATGGCTTCCCGCAATTGATCCGCCAGATTGCGGCCGTTGCCGACGAGCGTCGGCTCCGCCCGCCGGTACATCCGACCGGCGAGTTGCATTTCTCCGAGCATCTGCTCGGGATGCGCAGCATAGTACTCATTGACAGTGATGGCTTCCTGCCGCGAGTTGGTGATGGTCTGGAGGTCCTTCCATGCGGGTCCACAACTGCTTTCGCCTGGCAAACGCTTCCGCAGGAACACGATATCGGTGGTGACCTCGGTATTGGCGTTCTGCTTGAAGGCGTCGTTGGGAAGTCGGATGGCCCCGATGAAATC
>CAILNN010000361.1 GCA_903835555.1 uncultured Verrucomicrobiota bacterium | reverse complement strand
CGCGAGAATGAGAATCCATCTTCCGAGACCCTGGTGGTATGCAGGAAAGGTCGACAGGCGGCGACCAAACAAGTAATTGGTTGTCGCCGATGTCATCAAGATGGGAAGCGCCATCAGGCTCCACCAACCGTAGAAGAAGACAGAGGCCCCCGCCAACCATGCGGCAGCAACCCTCGGACGCCAGCGTCCGAGAATCAGAAACCCGATGAAGGTGACCGGAAGAAAGCCAAAGATGAATTGCCAAGAATTAAACAGCATGAGCCGTTGAAATTTTTTCCGTATCTCCCATTTGCATCCTGTTGAACGTCCAGGTATCGCCTGAGACATTGCTTGATAGTCCGCCCGCAACGGGTGATTGGTCCCGCCATTCAGAGAAGCTTTTCAAGAAATGGGGTCAAGAGCCGGAGGCGATCCTGGATTTTTTCAAACTGCCGAAGACGACTTCGGCATAACTCGTATTCCTCGTCTTTCATGACGCCGCTAGCGTGTTCCGCCTCCAAATTAGCAAGAAGCTCCCTTATTTTTCGGTCGGATTTTTCCACCTTTGTCCGAAAAACGTTTTCGTAGGCAGCACGAAGAACGTCAGCCAATTCGCCGCGTGCCTCAAAAAAATCCCGCCTATCGCCCGGTACCCAAACTTGCCGAATGGCCTGCCAGCCCAATAGCTGCCTGCTTCCCGCACTGGCACTCGCCTTGCTGACACTCAACTGGCCCGCGATATCGTCCAACGAGAGTGCCTTTGGTGACAGATAAAGTAGACCGAAAATTTGCCCCGTGCTTCGTGGAATTCCGATATTTTGGCAGAGATTGCCTGCGGTTTCGATGAATCCCAACCTTGTTCTTCCCATTGTGCTTTCAGTACTCATCCAAACTTGGTTGAGGTTTATTCGCCGCGAATTCCGGAACGTGAATGTATGGCCATTTCAAATGCAACGACAGAATGGCTGGTGCCGCATTTAACCCACGCACAAGACATTTCCGCCGTCAAAGTGCGACCGTTTACTTGCGGATTGCCGTGAAAACCTGATCTATTGCCGACCTGACCTCGGTCTCCTGCACCTGTGTGATACAAATGGGCTCGGGTTGGCTGCAAACCCAATTGCATTGAAAGCACGGGACTTTATGGCTCAGCCAAATTTGCTTCGTAGACCTTTGCCATGGGGCAAACCAGCCATAATGTCCTCCACCCAACAACGCAACCAACGGGCGATCCAAGGCCGCAGCTATGTGCGCGGTCGCCGTTTCAACGGATAGAACCAATTTGCTGGATGCCACGGCACTTACAAGTTCGCTTACCGTCGAGCAGGATTGAATCATGACCGTGAGCACTCCACTGTTTTTCAATTCATTAGCCAGAGCTTCATACCGGGTTCTGTCTCCCGGTGGGGCGAGGATACGGAGAGGCAAACGATGATGGCTCCACAAATAGGTTCCCGCCGCCGCCAGCAATGCTGTGGGGAAATCGCGTATGGACGCACTGCCGAACGGACTGACCACGGCAAATGCCCCTGCATCCGAGGAATCAGACTCGAGGTGGGGGGTGACATCCACCTCGGTCGCCAACTTTCCAATAAAGCTGGAGGTAATCCGTCGATGTCGGGTCAACTCTCTCGCCTCACCCGCAACAGACGGATTATCTCGAATCAGGTGATCGAAAAGGGAGGGACTCTTGAATTGTCCAATCTCTCGCGTTAAATCTGAATTTAGACATCCCCAGGAGTCTCTGGCGGGTATGGATGACAAAACCAATGTCTCCTGGAATGAGCGATGATGCCGGAGGCAAACCAGCCGATCCACTCCATGCCGGAAAAGACTCTCATCACGGTGAGCCACCATGTATTCCCGGGTGGCCCGGAGGTTGGTTTGCCATGGCTCAACACAGACACACTCCAGATTAGGAAATTGGGCCTGGGCCAACTCCTGTGAGAACCGGGAGGTTATCAAGATGCAATTTTCTGTTCCCTCGTGTTCGAGAATGCGGTGGATGGCCCCGGTCGCAAGGACAAGATCGCCCAGTCTGTCAGCCTTATAGATTCCAACTCTTCGAATTGGTGTGGTTGAACACCGCCGACGGCGGGAGAGCCATCGGTAGATCAACCATTTCATGGGGGCTGTCCATCGCATTCCGGTGTTGCTCAATGACTTTTCCTGCTCGTGAATTTTTCGCGCGCTAGAAATCGATCAAAACGTTGGAGAAATCGGGCAAATTTCCGTTTCCAACCGGCCGGAACGCAGGATATCGAGAACTCCTCTACAAAATCGGCATCCGCAAGAACCCTGGGTGGGTGTTTCAGTGGCAGCTCCAAACGACCGGGTCTCAGGATGTTTTGGGATGGGTCAAAGGTGTGGGTCGCCTCCGCTGAGAACCCGAGATTCTCAATCAAATTGCAGGTGGAAACTGCCGAGAGCATGGAATTCGACATTTTGGCATAACCCCATTGCAGGTCCCAGGTGTCAATCTCCCTATTTCTCAATTTATCATACACCGGACGTTTGAACCGTCGTTCCATACCGAAAGGAATGAATGTCCGAAAATCCCCGGACTCTCGAATTTCCGGCCATGAATCCATCAGGAAGCTGTAGTGTTTCCATGCTCGAGACCAGGAAGCCCACCCCCAAATCGACCCATATCGACTGAAAATATAGCTATAAGGGCTGTCGATTTGATTACAGATAAAGGGACTCGCCGAAATTTGGCCGACACGCTGATCGTTTTCATACCGATCCAGCAATTCGTCACACAGCCAGAAAAATGACTGATCGGGCAAGACATCATCTTCCACGACGATCAACTTATCGCATTTGGAGAATGCCCAATCCAGCCCACTGGAGACCCGCGCTCCACAACCCAGGTTTTCGCTGGAATAGTTCCTGAATACATCGCACGGCCAGTCAACGCCGTCGTCAATGATCTTTCTCACCAGCGCACACTTCTCCTTTTCCCCTTGTCGGGACTCCCGGGGACCATCGGCGATCACATACAGTTTTTCCGGACGTGCGGCTCGAATCGCCTCAAATGTACGGCGTGTGCAATCGGGTCGATTGAACACCAGAAACGCGACGGGTTTCATGGAATGCGGTCCCTATTTCCTGCTCTTAATATTCCCTGCTGGTGCCTTTGAGACTTGAAAAGCCGCGCCCGCGCCCATTCAGGGTTTTCGCTTTTTGTGCCATGAAGTGACGGGGTCAACACAGGAGTTAATCCATTTAAGTTGTTACCACAGGGGTTGATCAAGCTGTGGGGTTGCGATTTCACCACAACCTAATTTGTGATCAAACGCCAGGGAGCCAATAGCGTCATGACTTGCATCTTACCGACGTCGCGCAATGACTTGACAAAGAATGTGGAGCCGAGCGCCGCGAATGCATAGGAAACAACCGTCGCGTAGGCGGATCCGATTGCTCCGAATCGCGGAATTAAGACGGAATTGAGTGCAAGATTGGTAACCAAGCCGACCGCGCTGAAAAGCAGGCTTAGGCGTGTCATACCCTCATTCAAGAGGTATTGAGCGCGTGCGACACCCAGACAGACAAACAGAAACGACCATGAGTAGACCATCATGATTGAGCTTGCTGCCTGGAACTCATGTTTATAAAGGAGATTGATAATTGGAAAAGCCGCGATGGAAAGTGGAAGGCAGACCAGATACCCAACCAACGAGCTGATTCTGAAATACCGAAGTAGTTCCATGCGGTAAGCCTGCTCACCCAAGGCCTTCGAACGCAGAATGTTCGGCAGGAGCGATGAAGCGAGAATAGTCGGCAAAAAGCTCATCGTTTCGGGAATGCGAATCCCGGCGGCAAATATGCCCAGGTCGCGGTCCGACAGGGTAAAATTCATGATGAGTTGTGACGCCTTCATATAAACGACTACCGTGAGTGCCGAAATGGCCAGCGGCCAGCACCTTTTGAGAAGGTTCACTCCGGAAATCCAGTGAAAACGCAGTCGGAGATTCTTCCCGAGGGCCGACTTCATGAATAGGAACGTTAGGATACCACTGCCCCCCTGCTCGATAGCGGTCACAGCCGCAAACCAAAAAACCGGCATTCCATTCAGGATAAAAACAATTTTCGCCGCGTTCAAGGCGGCGCTGAGGCACAACCGCGGGATAATCAAACGGCGCATCTGGGTTCGTGCCTGGAACAGGAGCTCGCCAGACTCGAGGGATTGCACAGCCATTCCCACCCCGAGTATGCCGGTGATGATAGCCTTGTCACTATCATGGGGACGCATGATGATGCTGACAGCAACGGCTAGGAAGGCGAATAAAGTGGCGGCGAATCCACGAAAAACCACCACCGTTCCGAGCCATTTTCCGGCTTCTAGCGGCTCTTGAATGATATGTCGGACAGCCAGACCTTCCATTCCAAGAGGTGCCACCGCGGTGAACACCGCGATGATGGCCATGGAAAAATTGAGCAACCCGAAATTGTCTGGTCCTAGATATTGAGCACTCCAACTTCCAATAAAAAGCGCGACAAAGAGCCGGAATCCCCGATCCATGGCAAGCCAGAGGAAATTTGCGCCAGCAGGGCTGGCAGCGAGCTTTTTCCCTCGCGAGCAAAGATTCGCCGCCCGGGTCAAATAGGCCGGAATAGCTTTCTTCTCGGTTGCGGTGGGTGGTTGGAACATGACATTCGACACTTCGTGCCCGTCACTTCGGATACCCGAAATGTTTGCTAGCGACCAAGCCTCCGACCTCCAAAACGCGTTCTCGCGATAGCGGACCGGTCTCTTTTTAAACTCTATACAGCCGAAACGTTTAGTTTCAACTGTACGAATTTGTCGATGCGGGAGAAAAAGTCAAGCGCCGAAGCTTTTTGGCGGTCACCCAACCACCGCTTTCGAAGGACTTTTTTGGTGGTGGATTGCGAACCGAGCGAACCTACGCAAGTATTTCTTTCAAGACTTTTCCTGCTACCCCCGTTAGTCGGGCATCAATACCCTGAAATTTGACCGTCATCTGCAAGTGATCGATGCCCAGAAGGCGCAACATCGTCGCATGCAAATCATGCACATCCGTTGGGTTTTCAACAGCTGAATAGCCTAATTCGTCGGTTGCCCCGTAAACCGTTCCGGCCCGTATACCACCTCCGGCCATCCAGACGGTGAAGCCGGCATTGTGGTGGTCTCGTCCGTCGCCCTGGCTCATCGGTGTGCGACCAAATTCACCCGCCCAAACAATCAAAGTGTCTTTCAGCATGCCGCGCTGTTTGAGGTCGGTGATCAAAGCCATGCAGGCGCGGTCCACTTCCTGAGCTTTCAATTCGATGCCTTCTTTGACGCCTCCATGATGGTCCCAGTCCTTGTGGTAGAGTTGTATGAAACGGACGCCGCGTTCCGCCAGTCGGCGTGCCAATAGGGCATTGGAAGCAAAAGAACCGTCTCCTGGCTTACAACCGTAGAGATCGAGGATGGTCGCTGGCTCCCGCGAGAGGTCCATCAAATCCGGCACACTGGCCTGCATCTGAAACGCCATTTCGTACTGGGCAATGCGGGTGGCGATCTCCGGATCATCAACCACGGAATCGTATTGCGCATTCAACTGATTAATGGTTTGGACGACGTCCAACTGCTGTTCACGAGAGACCCCTGGTGGAGTCCCCAGGTACAATACCGGATCACCCTTTCCTCGAAGGTGGACACCCTGAAAACGGCTGGGAAGGAAGCCCGAAGCCCACTGCCGGGCGGCAATCGGCTGATTCTGACCACCACGTCCCAAGGAAGTGAGCACGACAAATCCCGGTAAACTCTCCGCCTCTGACCCGAGACCGTAAACCGTCCAGGAGCCCATGCTCGGACGTCCCGCGATTTGCGAGCCGGTATTCATGAACATGTGAGCCGGATCATGATTGATGGCTTCGGTGGTCATGGAGCGAACCCAACAGATCTCATCCGCCACCGACCCAATTTGTGGGAACAATCCGCAAATCTCCACGCCGGAACTCCCGAAACGCTTGAATGGATGCTGTGGGCCAAAGCAGGTCAGTTTTTGACCCTGAAGCTGGGCAATCTGCTTCCCGGCCGTGAATGAATCTGGCATCGGCTGACCATGCATAGCGGCCAGTTTGGGCTTGTGGTCCCATGTTTCCAGATGGGAAGGGCCCCCGGCCATGGTCATCCAAATAACCCGCTTCACTTTGGCTGGAAAATGAAGTGGCTTCACCGCACCCGGCCAGCGCTCCGCGCCAGCCGCTGCTCCGGTCATTAAACCTGGGCGCATGAGCGAGGCGAGGGCCAAAGCCCCAACACCTTGTGAGGTCCTACCCAGGAAGGCCCGTCGAGTCTGGCGTTGACCCATGTATTGACGCCAATCTGCTAGTGGATTCATGGCTTATGATCGGGTGATGGTCTCATGCAGATTAAGCAGTGTCCGGGCGACATCCATCCAAGCCGCTAACTCCGACAAATCCCAATCCGTCGGTGCAGAACTCGCCCCGACCTGAGTATACTGGGCGGCTGACTCTGGGTCACTCTTAAACTGGATCCGGTGTTTGTCCAGAAGGCCGCGAAGGGCGGTCTTTTCCTGGTCGGTAGGAGCTCTTCCCAAGGCTTCATGCCAACCCCAGGCGATTCGTGCGGAGTCATCGCCGCTGCATTCGCGGAGGATGCGCACTGCAAATGCTTTGGCCGCCTCGACATAAGTGGGATCATTGAGCAAAACCAAGGCTTGCTGCGGAATGTTAGAACGATTTCGTTCGGCCGTGCATTCTTCACGCGGCGGCGCATCAAATGCCAGTAAGCTGGGGTGAAGAAACGAGCGCTGCCACCAAGTATAAAGCCCCCGCCGGTATTGAGACCCGCCGGAACTCGCTTCCCACGTGCGTTGAGGAAAATTCAAGTTCTCCCAGTAACCATCGGGCTGATAGGGGCGAACGCTTGGTCCACCGACGTCGGGCACCAACAGTCCGGCGATCGATAGGGCATTGTCCCGCACAAATTCGGCATCGAGTCGCCACCGCCCTTGGCGGGCCAATTCCCGATTTTCCGGATCTCGAGTTAGATCTTCTGACGGAGCGACCGAGGATTGACGGTAGGTATCACTGCACACCATCAATCGCACCATGTGTTTGATATCCCAGCCACTGTCCATAAACTCCACCGCCAGCCAGTCGAGTAAGGCCTGATGGCGCGGGGTTTCGCCTTGAGAACCGAGATCATCCAAGACCTTTGACAAACTGACTCCGAAGAACTGCTTCCACATCCGGTTCATGACCACTCGGGCCGTTAGCGGATTTTCTCGCGACACCAGCCAATTAGCCAGGTCCAGTCGATTCAGCGGATGATCACCATTGGTTTTGGCCAGGAATGCCGGCAGCGCCGGCTGAACGCGATCGCCCGTTTCCACCAGAAAATTACCCCTCGGCAGGATGCGTACGACTCGTGGTTCAGCGGACCGCTCGGTCACGATGCATCGTGGTACCGTCGCTTCAAAATCGGCCTTGGCCTTCTCGGCCATATCTCGCCGCTGCCGCCAACCTGCAAACTCACGAGCCCGTTGCTTGAACTGGTCCCGTAGCTTTTCCCGACTTTGTTCCGTCACCGGGAGGGCTTCGACGATTTCGGCGGGCAGGGGCAATGTAACCGCCTCACGAACCGCAGCGGGTTCACTCGTGGCCGCCAATCGGAAGCACCCAAGATTGTGATTCGCCCCATGCTGCTGGCGCAGGTTTATCACCAGGGTTTCCGGGGCTTCTAAAGTTAACGGCCTTTCAAACTCAACCACCAACCGCTGGGGACGACCCACATCCGGCAAAACAGCCCACCCATAGCCACTTCCCAAAACATCGCGGTCGATCGCGGAATTGGCCGACCAGCGACCGTAAACATTGTCCTTGGCGACCTCGGTCTGTTCGATGGTGGCTTGCGCCGACTTAAACCGTATCTCACGCGGCGATTTTCCCTCCGACTCGATCCGGGCATAGATTTCGGTCAGGACAAAGTTACCATT
>CAILNN010000360.1 GCA_903835555.1 uncultured Verrucomicrobiota bacterium | reverse complement strand
GCTCCATGTCCTGTTCATCCGTCTGGCTCATCCGGGTTAACATCAACGGAAGGGCATCCCGCGTCAAGGAACCCGGCATGCCCACCTTTAATTTCACCCCCAATACGATTGTGTTACTGACGCGCTGAGGCCTCCCACTCGACAGATATACGCTTGGCAGCGGGAAAATCCGAGGCTTCCCCCAAAGGCCTCGTGTAACACCATTATTTTCAGTCACTTACGTTCAACGAAGATTTTTTCTGGTCGGTGAGAGTTTTTGCCAGGGATGGACGCTATTGAAAGAAGACAGCACCCGTTTCGGTCCATTCCCGCGCCGGGCTGAGTCGGAGAAGAATCCATTCGAACCATGAAAAACGCAGACAGCCAACACAACTTGAGTTCAATCGCATCGCGACACCTCGGAGCGGGCCGGGCGCTACCGGGCATCCCGAAAACATGGGTCGCATGCCTCTTGGCGTTGGCGACCACAATCGTCGGTTCCAACATGGCTTGCGGCCAAAATCCCCGAGGTCCCTTGGACGTGTGGACCCAGGTGAACACCGACATTGTCATTGGAGTCGCCGGCAGCCCGAACACGCTCGTGGGTGTAGGCGGTTTGGGGACAGTTGTGACGTCGACGAACGGCGTGGACTGGTCAACGCAAGTGTCCGGGGTCACCAGCGATCTCTATACCATCGTTTACGGCAACGGACTGTTCGTGGCCGGAGGCGACGCGGGGACCATCATAACATCGGCGGACGGTGTGGCCTGGACCAGCCCACTCTCGAATACCACCACTGCGATTTACGGATTGGCCTTCGGAAACGGAAACGAGATTCTCACTTCGACGGATGGTGTGAAGTGGACTGTCCGCCCCTCCACGACGCCGTGGGGTTTCTCTTACATCGCGTTTGGGAGCGGTAGATTCACCGCCCTTGCGGGTCCTGAATCTTCTTTTCTCCCATACCTCAGCTTGGTGTCAACCAACGGAATTGATTGGAGCGCAGCTCAAAGAATATATAATCTTGAGGATCCAGCTTTTTGGTCTTCGGCGATGGTATCTTCGTCACTGTGGGAAGCGCTGAGAATATTGATCCTGTCTGGGATGTTTCAGCCGATGGCGTCAATTGGAAAGGAGGATATTACGGTTGCACCTGTCCCGCCTACAATCGCCCCTTCATTTCGTCGCCTAATTTCCCTTATTCACCAGCGGCATACGGCAATGGTGAGTTTGTAGCGGGTGTTTACCCTGCCGGTAGCGACTTCTCCTCATTGTTAATATCTGTTGACGCTCTAACCCTACGCTCTGACTCTGCGGCTCTTAAAGATTCCACCGTGGATTGGTTTGATTCGTATTGGGTGGTTCGGCAGACCTCTTCGGACCCCTACACAATCAGGGGCCTTGGGTTTTGGCGCTCTAGGTTCGTCGCGAATTTCGGAAGCGGTATCTACCTGTCGGGCACTCTGCCGCCGTACCTGTCCCAAGTATCCCAGTCAGGCAACATGACCACCGTCAGCATGGAGGGCATCCCGCTCGAAAGCTATGTCCTTCAATCTGCCGCAATCGTCAATGGGCCTTGGCAGGCGGTGTCAACAAACACAACCTCAGCCGACGGCAAGTTGACCTTCACCGACCCGACGCCTCCAGATGGCGGCAGCCGCTTCTACCGGGTTTCCGGCCCATAGCCGATTTCGACTAGCCGGGCGGCGGGTCGAGCGGACGGCGGCGTCCGAACCGTGTGCGAGTCGGGCGTGGTAGAACTTGCAGGGCCGTCGTGGTTCGGACCGCCGTGCGGACGAGACGTCCGCCTGCCTCGCACCCTCGATGCGCATGAGGTTGACGGCGATCCGGGCGGTGAAGCTGAACTTGGTTTCAAACGGCATTCGGGCGATCCTCCGGCGCGGGCCTGACCATTGTTGTTCTGCCGATATTCCGCCGTTAAAGCAACGGCGGAAAGTCGAGGCGGCGCACTAACAAATGCTCGACGAAACTTTCCAAAGTCACTCCTGCCTGTTCAATGATTCCCTTAAGCGTGCCCGGCTTGAGCGGATTATGCTGCGGGACAACCACCGTGCGACCATCGCGCCGTAAAACCAAATGCGACCCGGTTTGTCGCAAGGCAGTAAACCCGAGCCGTCGCAACGCCCGGGCAGCCTCCACACCGTTGACATCACGAATTTGAGTCCGAAAGGGGCCTGTTGAGTCCCGGCGGTAAGTCAAAAGGGCGGGATATGCGAACCGCGTCGTTGGAACCCGCCAGGTTTCCCCTCGCCACCAAAGCCAATTTTGTCTCAATCCCATTCAAGAACCGTAAGCCCCGGCACCGACGCGAAATGGGCATCGCGCGTTGCGAGAGGCATATCACACTCCAGAGCCGCCGCCGCAATCCACAGGTCATTTTCTGGGATTGGCCTTCCCAGTTGCTCGATTTCTGCAGCGGTCTGGGCGTAAACCAACGCTGTGCCACTGTCGGGATTCAGCACCGCGACGACAGCAAGCAAATCGCTGATAAGTGCAAGGTTTTCCTTCCGACGTCTTGACTTGAGGGCACCCTTATAGAGCCCGCCCAAGGCCACCAGTGGCTAAGATAGGGGCTCTCCGGGGTCGACATCACCCCTGAGATCAAGTTGCTCACGCAGGAATGCAATGACCACGCTGCTGTCAAGCAGCACTCCTCGCGCCTTGATAGCCATTTCGAGGCAAGCGACGTGCGCCGATCGATGCTTCTTCGAAAGCCATGCCATCCGGGTCAGGCAAGCTGCCATAGACTCGTCCGAGTCGGGCCCAACCCTGTTGCTGGACCGCCTCGCTCAAACGATGGACATCGCCTGCCACCTCGGCTTGCTTGGCGGCGGGAAGCTTTTGTACCTCCTTGATGATGGATTCTAAAACGGTCAAAAAGCGATTGTAGACGGACGTCTAACCGAGGTCCAGTCGGTGCAAAACCTGCTCGAGAGTGAGTCGATGATGAGCCATGACTTCAGCGAGGACGGCGCGTAACGTGCCAAGGCGAAGCGGATCGTGGTTCGGTATTGTTAGGTGATGCTCGCCACCGGTCTGGGTGGTCAGACGGCGTTGGGATCCGAGTTGGCGGACAAACTGGTCACCAAAGGCGTTATGCAACGCTTTTTCCAGTTCTGCGGATGACAGGTCGCGCGAAAGTTTCACGCAGTGGCGAGTAATTCGTCCATCACGCGGTGAAGGCGGATGACAGCCGGGGCTTTCCCTGCGTCGAAGTGGCAAAGGACCGCCTCCCGAACGTGGGCCCGAAGTTCCTCCCAGGTATCCGCTTGGGTGACAATGGAATGGCCCAGTGCGCGGGCGATGAAGCCGCCATCCTTATCGTCTTCCCGGACCTCAAAAACAACTTCGCTCATGGGTTCGCGGTAGTAGGAGACCACGTCTGAGGGAAGGCCACAACCGTCCGTCAGACAGTTCACAAATTTTCAACGAATCTTTCCACGGTCATTCCTGCCTGTTCAATGATTCCCTTCAGCGTGCCCGGCTTGAGCGGCTTGTGCAGAGGGACGACGACTGTGCGGCCCTCGCGCCGTAAAATCAAATGCGACCCGGTTTGGCGCATTGCGGTAAACCCAAGCCGTTTCAAAGCCCGAGCAGCCTCCACACCGTTGACGTCGCGAGGCAACTTCACCCGAGGGATAATACAGGGTCTTCGACGAAGTGAAGCCGCACCTGTTTCGGGCGTGAAAGCGGTTCAAAATACCCCGCGACGGCATCAGCGATCATCGCGTTGAGTTCCGCAAAAGAATCGCCTTGCGTGGTGATGCCGCCTTGGTCTGGCGCGTCATCCCAACGAGCTACAAACCCTCCGGTGTCGCAACACGGAGTGACCGTGAAGGTAATCTCTTTCATGCGTAAGCACTTTGCGCGGTGTCCACCCGCGAGCAAGCCGGAAAAAAGTTGAATACTGGTAGTTGTATACTCTTCCACGAAAATTGAGTCCGAAATAGTCCAAATTCGTGAGAAATGCACCCACAAAGAGGCCGTGTTTGGGGCCTGAAGTCCGCTTGGGGGAAAATCGGGCAAAAATGCTGATCCAAATTTCGAGTCAGGTGCCTTAAGCCGCTCAGCCACCCTTCCAAGGCCCATTTTACGGGCTGTTTTGCATTTTCCGTCCTCAAGTGGTAACGGCAGTTGTATATTCTGCTACCCACGGTCGAACCAAAAACCGGCCCAACGGCGTCCGCTCTCCAGCCACGGTCGGCCGAAAACCAACCCCTGCACGAGAACAAAGTACTGGTTGGAAGGAGTACCTCCGAACCCGCATCGACGGCAAGTCAAAAGGTGATCCGACAGTCAAAAGATGTGCTGCCGTCACATAGCGTTACCGGCAACAGGATAGGCGAGGCGAAGCGGATCGTGGTTCGGTATTGTTAGGTGATGCTCGCCACCGGTCTGGGTGGTCAGACGGCGGTGGGATCCGAGTTGGCGGACAAACTGGTAACCAAAGGCGTGATGCAACGCTTTTTCCAGTTCCGCAGATGACAGGTCACGCGGGAGTTTCACACAGTGGCGAGTAATTCGTCCATCACGCGGTGAAGGCGGATGACAGCCGGGGCTTTCCCTGCGTCGAAGTGGCAAAGGACCGCCTCCCGAACGTTGGCCCGAAGTTCCTCCCAGGTATCCGCTTGGGTGACATTGGAATGGCCCAGTGCGCGGGCGATGAAGCCGCCATCCGTATCGTCTTCCCGGACCTCAAAAACAACTTCGCTCATGGATTCAGGCTAGGAGTAAGAAACGTCGTCCGGAAGGCCACAGCCTTCCAAATGGGCGATCCCTTGACGTTGCGAGCGACGTTTACGAAGAGACGCGGCCCCCGAAAATTATTTTCGAACCGACAGCGACTCCTGACGCACTTATAGGGAGAAGCCATGCCGGGCACAACCCCATCCACAGTAGACTCTGCCAGCCTGAGCCGGTTGGAGGAGACCTTGTGGGTGATGCAGGCGCGGCAGGGCGACGTCGCGGCGTTTGCGCGCCTGCTGACACGATTCGAGCGGCCCATCTTGTACTACCTGAATCGTTGCCTGGGCGATCCCGGGGCGGCCCTTGAAGCGAACCAGCAGGTTTGGCTCGACGCCTATCGCGGC
>CAILNN010000359.1 GCA_903835555.1 uncultured Verrucomicrobiota bacterium | reverse complement strand
CTTCAGAAATCTCTGCGGTCGTACTCGCGGGCGGCTTTGGAACGCGAGTCCGGCATCTGCTTCCGGGAATCCCGAAGCCGATAGCACCTGTTTTCGGAAGATCGTTTCTGGACTGGATTATCGCCTTCCTACGGCGGGGCGGAATTCAGTCCTGCGTCTTCTCCACCGGTCATCTAGCAGATGTGATTGCGTCCCATTACGCGTCCGGACAGGCGGACGGTGTCGAGGTGGAGTGTGTGCGCATCATTGACGATCCAGTCCTGGCTAGGGAAAGTGGTCGGCGGGCACGGACCTATGCCGAGCGCGAATTTGATATCGACCATCTCGCTGAGTCGTTCGAAGGGATGATCCTAAAACCATTCAAGAACGACAATCGCTTTAAATCCTAAAAATTACCCTATGTCCTATTGGTCACAAAAGTCAGTTCTCGTAACAGGTGGTGCCGGTTTCATCGGCTCTCATTTGGTGCCTACCTTGGTTGCCGCCGGGGCACGCGTGGCGGTCGTTGATAATCTGGAGCGAGGGCATCGGGAGTTCTTGGCAGCGGTTGCCGGAAATATCGAGTTTTTCCAGCACGATCTCCTCGATTATCCCGGCACGCTGAAATTGTGTGCCAAGCGGGACGTAGTCATCCATTTGGCGTCCAAGGTGGGCGGGATCGGTTACTACACCGGCAAACCATTCGAGGTTTTCGAGGCCAACCTGAGGATGGATGGAAATGTGTTGGAGGCGGTTATCGCCCAAGGTGTTCCACACTATTTTTACGCGAGCAGCGCCCATGTTTACCCGATTGAATTGCAACAGGACGCCGAGGCACCGCCCATTCGCGAGGACCAGGTCATACCGGCCCATCCGGAACTGTCCTACGGATGGGCGAAGCTGATGGGCGAAAAGCGTATAGAATACGCGATTGCGGAGGGAAAAAATCTACGAGCATCGGTGGCGCGCATCATCGGCGCTTACGGACCGAACCAAGATTTCAATCTCGCAACTGGTTCGGCCATTCCGGTTTTCATTCGACGGGCCATTGAGTTCCCAAAACTGTCGCCGTTCCGGGTGCTGGGAACGGGTGCAGAGACACGGTCGTTCTGCTTTGTCAGCGATATTGTCGACGGAATCCTCAAATCAACCTCGAAACTCGACGACCAACCATTCGTCGGTCCATTTAACTTGGGCGCTGAGGGCCGGGTGACCATTGGCGATTTGGCGCGGACCGTGGTAGAGATATCTGGTAAGGATATTCCTATATTTTTTGACACCAAACATCCGACCTTGATTTGGGGGCAGGCGCTGGATTGCCATTTGGTTTCCAAGCTGTTGGGCGATTGGCATCCCCGTGTCTCCATGCGGGCTGGATTGGAACGTTGCTACGCGGACATTGCTGCCCGCCTTGCTTCGGCGACCTAGGAACTTGGGTCATAGCGTGTTGAAATAAACTCTCGAATGAATGTCATCGTGATCGGAGGTGGGGTCGTCGGGATGGGCACGGCCCTCCAGATGAAGCGGTTGGACCCAGGTTTGCAGATTCGCCTGCTGGAGAAAGAATCCCGCGTCGGGGCGCACCAGAGCACCCACAATAGCGGCGTGTTACACGCTGGTTTGTATTATAAGCCTGGTTCGTTGAAGGCTCGCTTGGCGGTGGACGGCATTCGTCAAATGGTTGCTTTCTGCCAGCAACACCGTGTTTCTCACGATGTCTGTGGCAAGGTGGTGGTGGCAACGGACGAGACGGAGCTGGAACGACTGAAAACGCTACTGGACCGTGGTCAGAAAAATGGATTGCAAGGCTTGAAATGGCTGGGGCCAGAGGAGCTCCGGGAAATTGAGCCACATGTGGCTGGCATCGCGGGAGTGCGGGTTCCTGAAGAGGGCATTGTTGACTACCAGGGCGTTAGCGATGCGATGCATCGAGAGCTGACACGTCAGGGGGTCGATGTCCGAACGAGTGCCAAAGTGTCAGGAATTTGCCCAGAGGGTCCGGGTTGGCGAGTGGAAACCACCGCCGGCGATTGGAATTGTGATTTTATCGTTAATTGCGCCGGACTTTTCTGCGACCGGATTGCCGAACTCGCCGGCGTCGAACGGGCCACCCGGATCATTCCGTTTCGCGGGGAATACTATCAGCTGAAACCG
>CAILNN010000358.1 GCA_903835555.1 uncultured Verrucomicrobiota bacterium | reverse complement strand
TTTTTCGCAAACACGACACCAGGCTCCAAACGCAAAAAAGAGCACGCGCGCTCTTGCGCACGTGCTTCATGAAATGGACTCCAATCAAATTCCGATAGAGCCGCTTAGATATCAGAATTGTGGCGATATAAGGCCACCGTTAGCTTGGCGAGTGCTGTTGGCCCGCGTGGGTGCTCCTAGCCTAGTTCTACGTTGTTAGGATGTCGGAGGGTCGCTCTCGCCTCGGAACCGGAAGACCACGTCAGGGAACTCTGGCCGCCGTTCGATCCAGGTCTGTTTCTAAAGCGCCAGAGGGAAAACTTGCGCGGGTGGGATGGTTCGGATCGAGCTTTGACTGCTTGCGTTACTCGTGGCTTGTCGATATTTTTTTCAATCATGATATGTCCTTGAAAGCTTCCATTGCTTTAGGGGTCGGCATTTGGTGTACCTCTCGAGCGCAGTCCAATGCCCCGATTTTAACGGGCTTGACGCGGCATTCTGGACAGGTTCGTGCGTTTTTTCTGACACCCGACCGTCAAACGACATTTGCCCTGGGGCTGGGCTCAGAATGGGGCGACTATCGATTGTTATCGGTGGACTTCACCAATCGATCGGCGGTCGTTGAAGAAAGAAAGCAGCTGTACATCACACACTTTGGAAGCTCTGGGGCTGAACCGGTGGATGCACCTGCGGCAGAGGTCACGCGTTTCCCGAAGCGCCGCGTTTTCCCGTTCACGCCGGAGGAGGAGGAGTATCGGGCGCTTCATGGACAGGCGGCCTTTACCAAGTGGCAACAAGAGCGACTTCTTGAGAAGATTGAAGCCGAGGGCCGAGCGGGCAGCGGTGCGATTCGACCGGAGGTGGTTGGAGAGGGTGCCCATCCGTAGAAAGCGGCAAGCATCCACCACACTGAGAAGCTTTCTCTCTGAATCGCTATGAATAGACCATCTATAGCCATCTTCTGGGCCACCACGCTGGCATTCACCACGCTGGCCGGAGACCTTACATTAACCGGATTGGCGCGACATCGCGGGCAAGCCTATGCCTATCTGACCAGCGGAAAATCGGCGGAGTATTTCAGTCTCAAAGTGGGGCAAGAGGTGGCCAACCTGAAGTTGGAATCGGTCGATTTCAAGAAGGGAGAGGCGGTGGTGGTAGCCGGAGATGAGCGATTGGTTCTGGCATTGGAGCGTCGGTCGAAGGAAACGGCGACGGTAGAGCCTCCGCCGGGTCGGCCCCACATCCCTCCGGGGACATTTGCACCGGGCAGAAATCGCGGTGGGAATGGTCCGGGTCGGATGCCACCGGGATTTCCTGCGCCCCGGGCATTGCCTCAACCTCCAACAGCGGTGCCGGAGAATCGGGCCAACCCAGAACCTCTCGGCGTTGATAGTGCCCCGATTTTGCCTGCGGCCAATGCCGACGGGGTTCCGCCCGGGCATCCAGCCGTGTCACCGGTCCCGATTGCCGTCCAGATGGATGGAGTTACCAGCCCGGATGATCCGGTCCCTGAGCCACCACAGTAGCGGGTTTGTGGAGACCTGCGATACAGCCGACAAGACTGTCGGCGGTACGTGCCGGAACGCCGACGCACCCGTATGAATGAGCCAGACCCCTAAAAGAGCTTGCCACCGACGGCACCGACGATGGTGAGGGGGCCGGTGTCTTCCAGGCCTTCGGTGGCTTTATCGACTTTTTGCAGGGTCAGTTTGACGTTTTTGAGCAGGGAGTCGTCGTTGACCAAGCCTCCGACGCTCCCCTTCCCTTGATTGATCTTTTGCAGTATCTCTTTGAGATTGGATGAGGCATCGGCCAGGTTCGAGTAAAGGCGTTCGTCTTTGAGCATCTTGCCTGCTGAACCTTCGCCCCGGCCTATGCCGCTAATGATGGTTTTCGCCTCGGCGACGGTGGATCGGGCGTCGTCCGCCAGTGGTTTAACGTCTGCGACGGCTGAATTAAGGTTACTGACGGTGGTGAGAGCGGTTTGGTACAAGGTGCCATCGTGGATGAGCTTGCCGACGGTCCCCTGCCCTTCGGAAATGGATCCGGTGATGTTTTGCACATTGCCGAGGATGGCGGTGATCTTGGGCTGATTTTGTTTTAGGAAATCGGTGAATGGACCAAAGAGCTTGCTGATTTCATCGCCGCTAAAGCTCTTGGTCATGTTTTGGACCCCGTCCGCGACGGCTTCGAGCTTGGTCATGATCTGGGACAAGTCGGGCTGTTCCCGGCTTTCGAGGGTGGCACCCTTTTCGGCGAGCGGGGCTTTTTCGCTTCCGAAAGTCAGCGCCACAAAGTTTTGTCCCATCATTCCGGTGAATTGAACGCTGGCGATGCTATCGGTCCTGACGCCTGCCTCGGGGTCGACATCCAATTGGACATCGACTTTGCTTTGCTGGATGGAGATTTTTTTGACCCGTCCGATGGGCACGCCGGCGAGGCGGACGGGGTCACCGACTTTGAGGTCGCGGACGGCGTTGAACTTGGCATGGAGTTCGTTGCCACGGCTGAATAGGGCACCGGCCCCGATCATTTCCAAGAGAATGAACGCGGCAATGATCACCAGGGCGAAGAAGAATCCCAGACGGGTTTCGAGGCTGTTTTTCATGGTGGCTAGATAAAATGAAGTCGAACGGAAGGCAGAATTGGCGGCGGGCTATTATTTAAATTCTGCGGCCAGAAATTGTTGTAGAATCGGGTGATTGAAGGCGCGGATTTCTTCGGGAGTTCCTAGGGCGATCAGTTCACCATCCACCAAAAATGCCATGCGGTCGGCGATGCCAAAGGCGAGATCGCGATCGTGGGTGACCACCACGGTGGTGACACCGGTTCGTTGGTTGAGATTGAGGACTTCCCTGCCGATGGTGAGCCCTACCAGGGGGTCCAATTCACTGGTTGGTTCATCGAACAGAATCAATTGGGGGTCTACTACCAGCGCCCGCGCGATTGCCACCCGCTTGCGCATGCCACCGGAAAGTTCGGATGGATATTTGTCGCCGACCTCGGGGCTGAGGCGCACCAAGGCGAGTTTGTCGCGAACAATCGGGGCAATCTGGTCTCGCGATTTCAAGCGATGTTCGCTGAGGTAGAGTCCGATATTTTCGGCGACGGTCAGCGAATTGAGGAGTCCGCCGCTTTGGAAGACAATGGCGAGCCGGTAATGGTCTCCGATTGCCTCGCTGGTGGACAGTTCATTGCCGATGCGGATTTCTCCGGCATCCGGGACTTCGAGGCCGATAATGTGGCGAAGAAAGACCGATTTGCCGGAGCCGCTGGGCCCCATGATGACAAAAATCTCGCCGGCCCGGATTTCGAGGTTAAGCCCCTTGAGCACCTTTTGTTTGCCAAAGGATTTCTCGAGGTTTCGGACGCTTACGGGAAGTCCAGGATTGGAAGATGAAGGGGGTTCGCTCACGACAGGGCTCGCGGTTAGTGGGCTCGCGTTTAGAATTGCCATCCGTTATCGAGCGGAAGGAGGAGGCGGGTCAGGGCGTAATCGAGGACGAGGATCAGGACAATGGAATTCACGACGGCCTTGGTGACGCTACGACCGATTCCTCGGGGTCCACCCCGGGTGGTCAAGCCCTGGTGACAGGAGACCACGCCGACGACGATCGCGAAAAAGAACGATTTGATAAGCCCATTGGCAAGGTCCATCCATTCGACAGTGGCCCGCAGGTTACTGAAGTAGGCATTCCAGGATACTTCCACCCGGGCATTGAATTGGGCAACCAAAGCCCCGCCCATCCATCCGACAAGATTGGCGAAAACAACGAGGCACGGCAGGGCGACAGCGATGGCGACCACCCTGGGGAACACGAGGTATCGAATGGGGTTGATGTTCAGGGTGCGCAGGGCGTCGATTTCCTGGTAGACTTGCATCGAGCCGAGCTCAGCGGCCATGGAAGAACCGATGCGTCCAGCGATCAGGACTGCCATCATGACGGGGGCCAACTCCTTGCAGAGGGCCAAAGCAACCAAGCCACCGAGGGAGGAGCCCAGACCACGCTGGACCAGCACCGGGCCGGTTTGCAGGGACAAGACTCCGCCCATAAAGAGGGCTAGCATGCAGGCCATGAATAAGCTGGAGTTGCCAATATCGAACAACTGCTCCGCCACACGACGACGCTCCTGCCAAAAGCGCGGAAGGGTCCCGAGCGTGGCACCCAAGAGAACGAGCATTTCACCAAGGTTTTGGAACATGGCCGGTTAAAATTGGCGGCGGGAGCCTAAATGGTGATGTGAAAGAGGCGAATTGAATTCATTGCGTGTCTTCTGTGGGACTGTCCAACGGCGGCTCGGGAGGAGCGAAGTCTCCGTCCAAGGCAGGCAATCCATCGATACTTCGGGCATTTTTCCGCCGCTGATAGTCGGCAATGCCGTCCGGCCCACGACTGATACACCATTTTTCCAGAATATCGCGGGGAGATTGAAACGTCATGAGTGGCACCCCAAAGCCACAGGAGTCGCTCACTCGGGATACGTCGATTTGAATGTACGACCGGGTACCGGCGCGGTCGGTAAACAACCGATGGAGCCCTTCAAAATCGTGGTGGCCCAACCGAATGACCTCTCCCCGTCCGTGGAGGCGGATAATCTTTGGGTCGCCTTGAAAAGAGCAGAACATGAGGACAATTCGTCCATTTTCGCGCAGGTGGGCAATGGTTTCCACACCACTGCCCGTCGCTTCTTGATAGACGACCCGACGAGGTCCCAAGACCTTTAGGCAGGTACCACCCTTGGGGGAACAGTTCACATGTCCGTTGGTTGACATTGGAGCGGTGGCTACGAAAAAGACCGGTTGAGTCTCCAACCAAGCGGCGAGGTCGGAGTCTATTTCAGGTCTAAGGTTGGGCATTGGGGGTTATGGAAGGGCGGGCGAGACGTCCGAGTTCCCGGTCAAGGGCGATTGCGGCTTGAATATTGCGGATGGGAGGGATGGAAGTTGGGCGCGTCGAGGCCGCCGGAGGGAGCAGGCGGCAAAAAGGCCGAATTAGTCCCAGATGGGGAGGCGGCAGCCGCAATCGGTTTTGTCGGATGGGGTGAAAATGGGAGGCCGAGGATGCGCCAACGCTCGCCGACGGCATCCTGGCGGGTACGAATGAGCCCGAACAGGAGGGAACTCCGTCGTTCTTTGCCCCGGACATCCCGACGCCACAGGTTCCAGAGGAGTGAATCGCTGGAGGCGGCTGTTTTTGGGTTCACCTCGCGTCGGTACAACGACCAGAGCGGGGCCCAGGAGCGATCGATGGATTTATTGTTGGGAAACAGAGGCTCGGCGATGGACAGGGCGCGAAAATGGATTTTCCCGGTGATATCCCGATGCCAAGTAAAAAAGGGCCAGAGAGCGACGCGGCGAGTGGAGCTTCCGGTTTGTGGGTCGGCCAAGTGGCTGTCGGAGTAGGCGAAGAATAGGGAGCGGGTGCGTTCCCGGTCGAGGCCAGGGGTATGGAGGTGATTGTGGGTGTAGACGGGCCACAGGACAAAATCACTTTGTTGGATGTCATTTGTCGCCTTGCCCCAAAATGGCCAGAATCTGTTGGCGTGTTTGCCTGGGCCGCGGGCCCAGCCGATGAAGGGATAGGGCAATCCCCATTCATGGAAACCCTTTTCCCGGTCTTCGGTGTAGGAAAAAAAGGGCCAAAGCAACGTGGTGTTATCGCGAGTTTGGGAACGCTGGATGGAATAAAATGGGAATGAAATCCGCAGATGCTCGACATTGGTCGTTCCCAGGTTGTTGTCGTCGCTGTTGAAGAATGGCCAGAGGAAGAAGGAGCGATTGTAGCCCGGAACGACTTCCACTTCGTCCGCTACGTTCGTGCGAGTAGTGGAAAGTTTTGTTTCGCGGCCGACAACTGGGAAAAACTGCCAACCGGTGACATTCCCACCATGGCGGAGGTGAAAGAACGGGAAGAGGTAGTTATCGGTTTCCATCTCTCCCTTGCGGGACCACAGGTAAAAGGGAAAGGCAGTGGTTCGGATTTCGTCCCGAAATAGGTGCCCCTGAACGTGGCCGTAAAAGGGGAGAAGCCAGAAGTAGCTATTCGTGGGATTGGTGGAGCGCTGATAGAAAAAGAGTGGCCAGAGGTCACCGCGTGACTTGACCTCGGCGTCTACGGTCGAGGCACCGCCGAAACTGACAACTTGCAGGAATTGCCAGCGCGATTCGGTGCCAAAGCGTCGGTAGGTGAGGAAGGGGTAAAATGACTCGTACTCCACCTGTTCCAACTTCGGATCGGAATACCAAGTAAAGAAGGGTGGGACGGACCAGAGGAGGCTGGTTTCGCTTTCCTGTTGGTAAAAAAGGGGGCCAGCAAACTCCTTTCGAGAACCGGACTCTGAAGTTAGTGGGAAGGAGTGGGCGAGAAAACCGGCCTCAAACTGGTCAGCGTCCAATAGGTCAGAGCCGCGTACTGGTTCGGAGGACCAGCACCCGAGTACGAGGAGCCAACAGGTGAGATGACGGCGGATCAAGACCCCGGGAGATTCAGCGACAAACGACTCGGAAGCAAGTGGCGGAACGAAGGTAAATGTTGGTGACCTTGATTGGTTTGATTGGTTACAAACGAGATTGCGGAGGCGCGGTTTTGTAGAGTTGCCGGGATTGTATGGGGGTAATCGGTGGATTTGACTTGGCCGTGTTTTCAAAATGCAATTGCCTATCTGCTGGCCAAAACAGGCGGGGGCTTCGTTGCTCCTCGGTCACCTATTTCGTCGCAATATGCTCCCTCGTCGCGCCTTGCCCCCGCCTGCTTTGGTGGCGCATATAGACGAAGCCATTTTGAAAACACGGCCTAGTGACTCGCAGGAACTCATTCTTTCAGAGGGATGGGAGAAGCAAAAGGCGGGAGGAAGGTTGCCCTTTCTCCCGCCTTTGAATGTCTATTTTAAAGTGCTCAGCCGTTGTGGCAAAGCTTAAGGCAGAACTTGTCCTCGCATTTCACCGCCGGGATGAGCGGTGGTATGCACGTTGAAGTAGGTAAGTCCAGAGGTCACGGCGGTCAGTTGCGCCGGGGTTAAGGCCTGGGAGCCGTGAAACAGGATGGCGCGGGTGCCGGTCGGGATGTTTGGCGAAGGGAAAAGGTGGAAATACACTCCAGCACTGGCTGTAACAGGAGCGGCCCCGTGGAGGTGCGCTTGGAGAATGTCAGCGCTCAGGCCAGTGACATAGACGTAGTAGGTGGCGATGTTGCCTTCGAGAGAGAGGAAGCCAGAACCGATGGCAGTGGAGTTGGCCACAGCAGGAACTTCATGGGCAGGAGCAAGAGCCGCTTTGAAGAGTTGAACGGAATTGGTAGTACCGCTGATCACGCGATAGAACGAGTCGCTGAGCACGGAAGGAAGGGTCACGGAAGTGGTCGGAGTCGTAACCAAGTCCAACCAAGGTCCGGTGAGCGCGGATTTGTACTGCACGAGGAAGGGTCCATGTCCGCCAGTCCAGCTCAAGGTCACGCCGTTGGCACCAACCGTCGGGGTGGTCAAGGTCAGCGGCAGGCTTTGGCCGACATAGTGAGCAGCGACTTGGGCAGGCGAGAGGGCGTAGTTGTAAACGGCGACTTCGTCGATGGCTCCGTTGAAGTTGTCGGCCCAGCCATTGCCGGTGGAACCGATTGCCCAACCTGCGTTGTCAACCGTCACCGCTCCGACGGCGTCGGCAGCCGAGGCAAGCAAGGTACCATTGTGGAACAGATTCCAGTTGGCACCGTCGTAGGTTCCGGCGAGGTGAACCCAGGAACCGACATCCCCGGCGGGAACCGGCGCGGTAGCCTGATGGAAGGTTAAACCGTCGAGGGAGGAACCGACGGAGTAGTTTCCATTGGAGTCGATGGCGAGGAAAACCTCGGCACCGGTGAACACGGAACCGTTGGTGGCAGGAGCATTCGCATCGTTCGGATCACCATAACTGGTCAGGGTGGGCAGTCCGTGGGAGATGATTCGGGAGAAGCCGGCGGGGGTGGCAGCCGATTGGACCCAAGCTTCGAGAGTGATTTGGTTGGAGAAGTTCAATCCAGCCGGGTTGTCGAGGCTGACCCAGCCGAGGTTTCCATCAAGAGCAGCAGCCGTGTTAGCTGCTTCGAGACCAGCGGTCTTGGGGCCGGCGACATTGCTCAATGCATCCACGCGAACACCGGTGGCGGCATCGCCGAGGGTACCAGAATTGGGGGCGGCAAAGTAAGCCGGTTCATTGAGGCGGAGGAAGGTGGCAGGTTGCAGACCTTGGGTGCTGGCTCCGTCATAAAGACTGGTCAAAACCAAGGTTTCGTAATTGGTCCCGCGATTGATATTCGTCCCGACTTGGTAATGGGCGAGAATTTGGTCGGGAGTCAGCAGACCGTGGTAGATGGCCACGTCGGCGACGTCACCCTCGAAGGGGTTGCTGCCAAGACCGGACGCTTTGTTGTAGGCACCGACGGTGAGATCGACGGGGTCACGTGTATCGTCGGGTGGCAACGGGGGGTTGACGTTTTCGGCAAAGGTGAACGAGGAGTTGGTGGCGGCGGCGACACCGTTGATATACATGGTGGCGGTGGTGTTGGCTCCGTCGACGGTGACGACAACGTGTTGCCACTGCCCGACCGTGTAAGGAACATAGCTGGTGATGTCACTGCTGTTTCCGCCGTTGCCTTGATAGGCGCGGAAATTCCAGCCGACACCTTCGTAACCACTCTCGGTTGAATAGGTGTCATTGGGAGCGCGCTGGAAGAAAACCCATCCGGTCCGGTTAGCGGCACCGTTGGCCAAGCGATTGTTAATCGGCGATGCACCGGGGTTGATGCGGTCGCTGGTGGGACGGAACCAAGCTTCGACGGTCAGCGGTTCGGTTGCGGCAGGGTTGTTTTCGGCAGCGAAGGGAATCGAGGTGGTCGCATTGCCGTTGCGCCAATGGTAGGAAGTGGCGGCATCGGCGGCGGTGGCGGCATGGCCAGCCACGGGGTGGCGGACATCGCTACTGTGAGCGCCTTCGCCAACGTTTTGGAGGTCGCCGATATTGAGGGCGATATCGGGTCCAGGGGCGGCGTCATCCAAGCGGAGGTACACGACCGGAGCGTCGGACATGATCAATTGATCGTACGGCAGGGCGCGAGCCGCGTTGGTCCCGTTCTGATAGTGGGCCAGGATTTGAGCATCGCTTAGCTTTGCGCCGTAGAAGGCTACCTCGTCGACACCACCTCGGTAGGGGTTGCTGAGCGGTTGGGTGTTGTTGTAGGAGCCAACCGTCATTCCGGCAGGACCATTGACGGCTTCGGCGGGGTCATGGTCGTTGGTGTTTGGCTGATAACTACCGGGGGCGGTCGCGGTGTTGGAGACTGCCAGTTGACCATTGATGTACATGGACAAGGTCTGGGAGGGACCATCCCAGACGGTCACGACCTGCTGCCATTCGCCGAGGCGATAGGGGACGCCACTGGTGACTTCGATGCCGACACTGCTGCCATTGCCATTGTACATGCGGAAATTCCAGCCGACATCGCTCTGACCATCGCTGGAATAGGTATCGTCGGGATTGCGTTGGAAATAGACCCATCCTTGACGGTTTACACCTGAATAGGAGTAACGGTTGTTGATCGGAGCGGGTCCATAGAAGCCGTTGGCGACCTTGTCGCTGGTGGGGTAGAACCAGCCTTCGATAGTGAAGGAATTGGAGGCACTTGGATTGACCGCAGCATTCCAGGGAACGGTGGTGAATGCAGTGGTGTCAAAATAGGTTGCAGCGTTGTGACTGCCAACGATGGCACCGGGAATGAGGTGCGTGCTGACGTTGGTGGCATTGCCGAGTGAACCGAGGCTCCCTTGGTTGACATTGACACTTGGACGACTGGTGGAGTCGTTGAAGCGGTAGTAGGCCAATGGTCCGTCATTGAGGACGGCAGCGGGATAATTCGCCCCGGGGTCTGTTCCGGCCATCAGGGCAAAAGACGCGGTGGCCGACAGGAGAGCGGCCAATCGCGCCTGACCGGACCAAGCCGACAATAGTAAGGTTTTTTTCATATACAAGAGATGCAGACTTTCGGGATTGGTTTGTGATCAGTCCCGCAAGATGGTGGAGAGGATAGCGACTTTACTGGGGACCGATTGGGGAAAATCTGAATCTCATCGAATCGAAACCAGATTGTCACTTTTTTGTCACAATTCGAGCAGTTGTTGCCGTCGTGGAACAAATGGTTGAGGGTAACGGAGGGCGGACTTTGGGCCGCAGAATGCGGCAGTGAACTCCCTCCGCTGCTGACGATGTCTCAGCCGTTTCCAAAGCGCCAGAGGGCTGGCGCAGTCCAAGACCTAGCGGGCATCCCGTAGCTCCTCCTGGCGATTACTTAGGTAGGCCCTAAATAACGAGGCTCGGTTGGGAAAGCGGCGAGACGCCGCTTCCACTCTGGGGCTGGAAGAAACGAGTTAGACGACCCAACCGGGGCGGTACTCGCGCTTGAGGAAGCGGTTGGCGGCTGCATCATTCTTGACCGTCAATTCGGGTCCGTTCCATTCCAAGATTTTGCCCGACTTGATGGCGACATTGCCGAGCAGAATGGTTTCGGCCAGCAAGGAAGCGTAGTCGAAATTGGCGAGAGGAGCGGGGCCGCCTTTGATGGCAGCGACCCATTCGTCCTTCTGGCCTTGGTCACCTTTTCCATTTCGGGGGAGGCTGGGAGTGGGTGCCTGATATCCCTCGTATTGTTTTTCGGGAAGCAAGCGCCAATCGCCACCGTAATCGTGAGGTGAGTACATGGTACCGCGGTCGCCGATGATCAGGGAACCGCTATCCGATGGCTTTTGGCCGAGAAACAGGTCTAGTGGTGGCAAGTTCTTTTTTCCGTCGGCAAAGTGACCTTCGTACCAGACGAAGCGAACGGCGGGTTGATCGCCATCCGCCTGGAATAGGTATTCCACCGTCGCCCAAGCAGGATAGGTCTCGGGATTCAGCTGTTCACTGCGGGCGTGGATGATGGAGGGGTGTTTCAGCTTGAGGGCCATAAACGGCATATTGGCCGTGTGGCAGCCCATGTCGCCAAGGGCACCCGTGCCGAAATCGAGCCAACCGCGCCAATTGAAGGGATGGTACGCCCCATTGTAGGGTCGATTGGGTGCGGTACCGATGAATTCATCCCAATGAATGTGGGACGGGACGGGAACCACTTCGGTAGGACGACTGATGATTTGAGGAGATTGCGGCCAAACGGGGCGATTGGTCCAGACGTGGACCTCATAGACTTTGCCGAGAGCGCCGGCGCGGATGACCTCGACGCCCTTGCGGAGTTCATCGGAAGCGGTGCCTTGGTTGCCCATTTGGGTAACGACTTTATTGTCGCGAGCCAAACGTTGAAGCCATCGGCATTCCCACACGTCGTGAGCCAACGGTTTTTGAACATAAACGTGAATCTTGCGCTTCATGGCGGCGGCGGCGGCGACGGCATGAGAATGGTCTGGGGTGCTGACGGTAACCGCATCAATCTGGCCCGACATTTTGTCGAACATCTCGCGGAAGTCATTGAACCTCCGGGCCGACGGAAATTTCTTTGCTTTCTCGTCGAGTGAATGGTCGTCGATATCGCAGATAGCGACGACATCGCCGAGATTACCGGCTTGATCGATATCCCCGGAGCCTTTGCCGCCGACGCCAATTCCAGCAAAGCGAAGACGTTCATTGGCTCCGAACACCCGGGAGGGTAGGTAGAGCAATCCGAATGCAGTGGCTGCGGACGACCCGAGGAAAGTTCGCCGGGTATAGGATTTAGTAAACGTGGGGCGCATGTGTAGGCAGTTTGGTCGCGATTCCACTCGCTGGTCGGTGCGCACAAGCGCAACCGAGATTTCGTGGGAACCTCAACACGATTGACAGTTCAAGTGACTTGTCAATTCAAACCCAAATCAAACGCATTTTGGAGACCGACACAAACAATCTGGCGGTCTGCTTTTTGGGAGGTGTGGGTGTTGGCATCACCTAGCGTGTTTGCCCCGAGCGGCGCGGAATAGTCGAAGACGTCCGTAGGAATATCGGCCTTCGGTCGTATCACGGATACCGGAGATATTCTCCCAACCGTATTTGGCAAACAGGGCACCCATTTCCTGTTGTTCTGCTGGGGTCAATAGTAGGTCCAAATCAATCATTTCCCCCGACTCGATAGCCTTGGCCAAATGGCCCTCGATCGTGCTCACCTCAAAACCGCGCTCCCGGGCGATTTCATCGATTGGTTGCCCACTTCTAAACCGGCGTAGGCTGTCGCGGGTCGTTTCATTGATACCCGACGTTTTCGCCATAGTTCCCGATGGGGCAATCGTCTCCTCGAAGTGCCGAATCGGATGTCCGGCCAAGTGGATGGATATTTCCTCCAGGACGGCGCTTCCGTAGAGGCGCAATTTATTTTCACCGACACCTGGAACCCTGAGGAGTTCGTCTGGTGTTCTGGGATATTGCCGAGCCATCCATCGCAGGCAGGTATCGGCAAATACGATGTACGGCGGAACCCCCATTTCATCGGCCAACCGCTTACGTCTGGCCCGCAGACGTTCGAAGAGGACTTCATCACATTCGATGGCACCGGCGCGCTTGGTTCCCGAGGTCGATTCTTCTTGAGCGGTGACGATCGGACGGGCCAATTCCAATTTCTTGCGCTGCTGAAGAAAGGACCGGCCCAATGGAGTTAGCTGAAGGACGGGGAATTTGTCTTTAGTCGGCTCTAACAATCCGCGACGTATGAGTTCGCGGCCCAATTCGGTCCAGCCCGATTTACTGGTGTCGCGTCCGATGCCGTAGGTGGAAAGTGTTTGGTGGCCCCAGCGCCGGATTTTTTCGGTGTTGGCTCCCAGCAGGACATCGACCAGATGGTTCATGCCCACAGCAAAGCCACTTTTGTCGTGAATCCGGTAGACGCAGGACAACATTTTTTGGGCTGAAACGGTGGCATCATATCGCGATCTGGGATTCAGGCAATTGTCGCAGGAACCGCAGTTGGCTTCTGGAAATTCCTCGCCAAAATAATCGAGCAGAGAGGCCCGCCGACACCCGGGCGTCTCGGCATAATCCATCATTTGATTGAGTTGCGCCCGGGCGGCCGCTTGTTCGGATGGATCGGGCTTTTCGTTGATGAAAATCTGTTGGCGAGAGGCGTCACCTCCGCTGAATAAGAGCAGGCATTCACTCGGCAGGCCATCGCGTCCCGCTCGACCGGTCTCCTGATAGTAGCTTTCCAGATTTTTGGGCAGATCGTGGTGGATAACGAACCGGACGTTGGGCTTATTGATCCCCATTCCGAAGGCGATGGTAGCGCAGATCACCCGAACTTCGTCGCGCAGGAACAGTTCTTGATTCTTGGACCGGTCCTCGGGATTCAGGCCGGCATGGTAGGGGCGTGCGGCAATACCGTCGGCCTTCAGTTGGTCGGCCACCATTTCGGTGGTCTTGCGGGCCATGCAGTAGACGATTCCGCTGTCTTCTGGATGCGACCGAAGATAGGCGAGAATCTGGTCATAAGGGGTTTTCTTTGGCACCACGCGATAACATAGGTTGGGCCGGTTAAAACTGGCGACGTAGGTTCGGGGCTCCCGCAGGCCCAATAACCGGATGATGTCATCACGGACCCGCCCGGTGGCTGTGGCGGTCAGCGCCATCATGGGAATATCGGGGAAGGTAGCGCGAAGTTGGGCTATTTTCCGATATTCCGGTCGAAAGTCATGACCCCATTCGCTGATGCAATGAGCTTCGTCGATGGCGATCTGATTGACATTCCAGCGTTGGGCTTCTTCGAGGAATCCGCTCAACAGCAGGCGCTCGGGAGCGACGTAAAGCAATCGGTAATCGCCCGCATAGAGGCCGCGCAAACGCGACCGGCCTTCCCCGGACTCCAGAGAAGAATTGAGGAAAGTGGCTGGCGCGCCGATGGCGGTGAGTGCATCGACCTGGTCCTTCATAAGGGCGATCAATGGGGAAACCACGACGGTGAGCCCTGGGCGAACCAGTGCGGGCAGCTGAAAGCACATGGATTTGCCGCCACCTGTCGGAAGAAGTGCAAAGACGTCGCGCCCGTCGAGCGCATCATGAATGATGGCTTCTTGCAATGGACGGAACGAGCTGAAACCAAAGTAGCGCTTCAGCGTCGGCAAGAGTTGTGCTTTGAGGTCACTCATTGAAAGCTCAACCAAGTAGAATCACCGCCAACGCCTGGGTACAGCCCATTCCAGAACTCTTCCCGTCTGATCGGCCCAATGCCAGAAAGCATCCGTCAAATGGATGGTGCCGGTCAAGGTGGGCAACGCGAGCAGCAAGACAAGGAAATTTCCGAGGAGAATCACCATTGCCGAGAGGAGATGACCTTGGCTGGTGATATCGGTTTGGCGTATCTTCAGGATGTGGGCGGTCAAGGTGAGGTGAAAGGAGTAGGTCGCACCCAATCCGAAATCGAGTAGGGCTCGGTGTAAATCGGGAAAGAACCGATTGAGTAGCGCCCAGAGAGTGAGCCAAAGGATGGCGTAGAAGGGAAAGAAGTAAGGAGCCAGGACAATCAGGATATTGGACTTGGTCACCACTACGGCACCGCCTTTGGAAGTAGCCCGAAACGATTTGACCCGTCCTCCGAACAGAATGGCCCAGAGGGCATGGGTCAACTCATGGCCGGTCACATAAAGCCAAAGGGGTTTAGGGAGGAACGTGTAGATGAGCATCCAGGCGGCTGCCCCCCCTCCAAATGCCAACCAAAACTCTCCTGCGCGGCGAGAGCGCCAGAGCAAATCCAGGACCGCCCAACCGCCGCCGATAACCAGCGGAAGCAAGGTGAGAGCGACCAGCGAACGAAGGATACGGACGATCACTTGGGAACAGAGGTTCGCTGATCTCTGGGACATTACGGCAAGCTAAAAATTTAGAGGCTCAATTTGACACTGACAAAATCCTTCATGAACGGTCTAATTCGGTCCATGAAATCTGTTTTCCGCTTGGCTCTGTTGACATCCGCCTATTTGGCGGTCGCTGAGGATATTCCGACCTACCTGACACCCTCCGCTGGCGGCCCCGATTATATCGCGCAGGGCGAATACAAGAACGATTGGGGTGGTGCCCAAGTCATTGCGCTGGGAGATAACAATTTCCGCTTGGTGACCTACCGGGGCGGTCTTCCCGGGGCAGGTTGGAATCAGCAGGTCAAGACCGAACTGCCGGGAAAGCGGGATGGCGATGCGATCAAGTTCACGGGCGAGAACGGCTACCGAGCAGAGCTTGAGGGCGGCAAGCTGCAGGTGTATTCCGCCACTGGCGGCCCATTTCCCATGGAGAAAACCGAGCGAAAAAGTCCTACGCTGGGCGCGAAACCGCCCGCCGGGGCGGTCGTGCTATTTGACGGAACCAGCGCGGCCAACTGGGAGGGGGGACACCTCGACGATCGGAAGTTGCTGTTCGCAGGCTGCAAGAGTCGCCAGTTTTTTACCAACTTCACCGCCCATGTCGAATTTCTGCTTCCTTTTAAGCCGCTGGGACGAGGCCAGGACCGTGGGAACAGCGGGGTGTATGTTCAAGATCGGTATGAGATTCAGGTTCTCGATTCCTTTGGATTGAAGGGTGAAAACAACGAGTGTGGAGGCATCTATACCCAAGCCAAGCCTGCGGTTAACATGTGCTTCCCGCCACTGGTCTGGCAGACGTACGATATCGATTTCACGGCGGCGACTTTTGATACCGGTGGTAACAAGACCGCCAATGCACGCTTAAGCGTTCGGCATAATGGGGTTGCCATCCACGAAAACCTTGAGCTGAAGGGACCTACGCCAGGAAACGGGAGGAAGGAAAGTGCGGAAGGCGGGCCATTTTTCCTGCAGGGCCACGGGAATCCGGTGTTTTTCCAGAATATCTGGGTGGTGCAGAAGTAGGGGGCTAGGTAGGCAGAGAATAGGTCCTATAGGACGTATAGGACGTATAGGACCTATTTGTTTACGGCTATTTAGGGTGCTGGAATGTAGTGTATCACTAAATTCCCGCCGACAATCCTGGCCTGGACAATATTTCCGCGACCGGGGGCGGAGACCCGATAGAAATGGCCAGGTCCAGCTCCCGCCAAGGGAACGGTAAAGGACAAAGTAGAAGGGTCGTAGACCGCGTTTGAGACGGGGGTCAAGGGGCCAAGGACGGAGGACGATGCCAGTAATTGGGGTGGGGTAATTACCGACGTGTAAGCAGCGAAACCATCAAGGGTATTGAGCAGGACTTCATTTCCGGTGTCGTCGTGCTCGTTGGGTGTGACTTGATACCAGTAGACATAGGCACCACCACCCGATTGATTCCATTCGAGAGTCAGCGGATAAAGCCCGGCTTGGCCGACATAGAAGCTAAATTGATGATCGCCAGTGCCACCATCGTATTGGCCGAGGATGACGTCTCCGTAGCTCACGCGAAATCCGTCGTCGTGTTTGACACCCATGGTTACCAACCCGGCTGGAAGTTGGACATAGGCATTGACCAACATCGCCCAGTTCAAAACCGTGGTTGTATCGGTCTGTCCTGGGAACGGAAGGTCGTTTCCGAATTGGCTGACACTATTTCCTCCAAAGGACCGGATATCGAAATTGATATACGGCACGACGACGTTCGTCGAAGAGAGACGGGGGATGGTGGAGTTGGTCGCTAACTGGGCATCAGCGATAGCAAGGGAGTTGGGCAATTGGGGATTTTGAGGAGCTTGAACGATAAACAGGTTGAAGCCGCTTTCCCCGGGAGTGCCGACCACCGGATTGGCCAGATAGGCGGCGGTAAATTGCCAACTATTCGTGAACCGATTTCCGATGTTGTCCGCATAGATGCCTGTGACTTGGTGATTGCCGGGCGACAGGGGATTCGCGGGGGTATAGGAGACGGTGACGCCACCGAACGGTGCGGGATTGTTGGGTGCATTGACGCCTTCAGACAAACTAACTTGATCGGACGGAGCCAAAACTCCATCGATGGCAATGGTAAAACTAGAGCGATCCGACGAAGTCTCGCGGTCCAAAACAGCGATTGAAATAAGCGGCTGCGCGAGGGGGACCGAATCGCCAGGAACGGGAGTCAGAAAAACGGGTACCGCTGCCAAAGTCCCCGGTGAAGGAGCCCAGGCATGATAATTGTCGAACGTGCTATCGGTTCCGAGATAGGGCGGGTCAGCTCGGTCGAAATTAAACAGACCGACGACGCCTGCGGTACTGGTTGAATCGTTGGCTATGACCGAACCGATGGGATTCTGGGTATCCGGGAATTGAAAGATACGCCCCAAGAAATTTCCGTCGTAGCCGCTCAGCTCCCATCGATAGGTGTGCTTGGTGGGGTCCATGGGCAGATGGGTTTCACCGATGGAATTTTGGCCCGGAGATTCACCGGTTACGACATTGATCTGCAAGTTGGCCCCGCGAACATTATAGTTCAGCACGTAGCCGTCCGTCTGGCCCGGCCCAATATTGCTGGCGAGGAAGAGGAACCCGAACGCCTGATCATTGGTGTTATTCCAAGTCAGAACATCGGCTTGGACCTCGAAACGGGTATAAGCCGTTGTCGGAAAGGCAAATGCCCGAGGGGGACCTGCTTGACTTCCGATAAAGGCTGGCAGACTGGTGGTGGTGATTTGAAGGGCCTTGCCACCATTGCCGTCACTCGGGAAATTGTAGTGGGTATAGGTGCCGGGAACATGGCTCGCTTTCAAAATCTGCCCGATATCAAAGGAACCCCAACCGTCGATATTTCCAGCGTTGAAGTTATTGATGTCATCGGCGCAAACGGCCTGCGGCAAGGTTTGTGCAAACAGGGCGGCAACGAACAGAGCGCCGTTGCTGGCGACACTGCGAAGCTTGATAGAGTTCATGTGGGGATAAACTTCGGGGGGTTTTTTTGTGATTACTGGAGGAGTTGGATTAGGTCAATTGGAAAATGGGATGGGCCATTGGATATTTGTCCCGACGGAAAGTGGCCCGACAATCGCGACGGCAGCTGCGCACGACGTACAGCTCATTGAGTCAAAAGCCGGGCACACCCCGGTTTTTTATTATTTTCTTTTCTTCTATAAATCCTACATATTCTTGGTCAGTTTTCCCCCTGCTCTTTTCGGAGCCCACGGGCGAACCAACAAATCGATGCCCCTAGGCCTTGTTTTCAAAATGCATTTGCCTATCTGCTGGCCAAAACAGGCGGGGGCATATAGACAAAGCCATTTTGAAAACGCGGCCTAGACCAGACTGCAGGTAGACCCAATATCGTTTTATGTACAGCTTTCGCGATAGCGCATCCCAGAGGCTGAGGTCCCTCGAACTCTCTTCAATCCAGAAGGGATGGTTAACCCCGATGATTTGGAATCATGGTGGCCATTCAATTACCATAGAATCATGGTGATGATGCGCTTCGGCTCATTGGATCTGAAATCCAACCTGTTTCTATCCCCGCTGGCGGGGTATACGAGTCTGCCGTTCCGATTGGTGGTGCGAGAGTTGGGAGGTATTCATCTGGCAACCACGGATTTGGTAAATGCGCGTTCGTTGATTGAACGAAATCGCAAG
>CAILNN010000357.1 GCA_903835555.1 uncultured Verrucomicrobiota bacterium | reverse complement strand
TGTTTTATTGGACTGACGCCCAACTGGACGCGTATCTGGCCGAGCATCAATTGCCCAATGAGTGGGACTATTTTGATCCGGCGAAGGCCGATGAAAAGCGGGAGTGCGGCCTGCACGCGGCGTGGGGAGGCAAGGCAGCGACAGCAGCGGCGGTTTGATCCGATCGACTGGCGCTTGAGCTCGTTGGCCCAACCAATTCTGTTTTATTCTCCATGAGTATTTATCATCTGGACCACCTGCAGTACCTGGAGACCGAGTCCATCCATATCATGCGGGAGGTTGCCGCTGAATTTGAACGACCAACGATCCTGTTCTCTGGTGGCAAGGACTCCATCTGTCTGCTGCGCCTCGCGGAGAAAGCCTTTCGCCCATCGGAAATTCCGATGCCCTTTCTCAACGTGGATACCGGGCATCATTTTCCTGAGCTGAACGAATTTCGTGATGTCCGGGCGGCAGAACTGGGCGGTCGATTGATTGTTCGAAAAGTTGAGGATGCGATTGCATCGGGCATTGCGGTTCCCAACCCCGGTGAAGTGAGCCGCAACCGGTTGCAAATCCCGACCCTGCTTGCGGCCATTGAGGAATTTCGCTTCGATTGCGCCATTGGCGGAGCACGGCGTGATGAAGAAAAGGCGCGGGCCAAGGAGCGCTTCTTTAGCTTCCGCGACAGTTTTGGGCAATGGGACCCAAAGAATCAGCGTCCGGAAATTTGGAATCTTTATAATGGTCGCGTCAACTCCGGTGAACACATGCGGGTATTTCCGCTAAGCAACTGGACGGAAATGGATGTGTGGGAATACATCCGCCGCGAGAACCTGGCGGTGCCAACCATTTACTTTAGCCATAAGCGATTATGTGTCCGGCGACAGGGACAATGGCTGCCGGTGACTTCTTTGGTGCCTCCAAAACCCTCTGAAGAAGTTCGTGAACTGGTCGTTCGTGTCCGGACGATTGGGGATATTATCAGCACCGGGATGATCGAATCCCCGGCGAACACGGTGGATGATATCCTGATCGAAATCGCCGCGGCACGGGTGACCGAGCGCGGTTCCCGGGCTGATGACAAGGCCTCCGAAGCGGCGATGGAAGATCGCAAGAAGCAGGGGTATTTTTAAATTAGTAAGGCTATGATTATGGATGGCGATAACCGCCGAATCGGAGCCTGCTGGCACCCCTGCCGGGGTGCATTTCGGCAACGTACCGGCAATCCGGTGGTGTCGCTACGCTCAACCACCGGCTACAGGCTGGGAAGCCTTCGGCTTCCTTGGGAGGACTGCAACCTGACCACCGTGGAATCTGAGTCGGTCTTCAAAATGCACTTGTCCCGTTTACTCTCGAAACGGCATTCGTTTCGTCTGGGCATCTCTCAATAGAACCCGCCTTTCTTTTAAGCCCCATGTCCTCCTCGTCTCCACTGACTGTCGATCTGCTGCGGTTTAATACCTGCGGGTCGGTCGATGACGGCAAATCGACCCTTATCGGACGCCTGCTTTACGATTCCAAGTCGTTAATGGAAGACCAACTGGAAGCCCTGGAGCGGTCTGCGGACCTGACCGGTGGCGGGCAGATCAATCTGGCCAACCTGACCGACGGACTTCGGGCAGAGCGAGAACAAGGGATCACAATCGATGTAGCCTACCGCTACTTTGCCACGCCTCGGCGGAAGTTCATCATTGCCGACACCCCCGGGCATGTGCAGTACACGCGGAACATGGTGACAGGAGCTTCCACGGCCAACCTGTCCATTGTCCTTGTCGATGCCCGATTGGGAGTCATTGAACAGAGTCGGCGGCACACCTGCATCGCCTCGTTGCTCAGGATTCCCCATTTGGTGGTCGCGGTAAACAAGATGGACTTGGTCGGGTGGAGCGAGGAACGATTCCACGAAATCCGAGCGAACTTTGAGGGCTTCCTGCCGCGATTGGACATCAAGGACGTGAAGTTCATTCCCATGAGCGCTCTCAACGGGGATAATGTCGTCGATCCGTCGTCCCATACCCCGTGGTACGCCGGCCCCACCCTGCTAGGACATTTGGAGGGCGTGCACATCGGCAGCGATTGGAATCTGGATGGCTTCCGCTTTCCCGTTCAGTGGGTCAATCGTCCCAATCGCCCACAGGACACCCAATGGCATGACTTTCGCGGTATCAGCGGGCAAATCGCGGGCGGAATCATTCGGGTGGGACAAACCGTCATGATCCTGCCGAGCGGACTGAAGACAACAGTCCAGGAAATCTGGACCATGGACGGACCGCTGGAACAGGCGTTTTGTCCCCAATCGATCACGTTGCGCCTAGCCCATGACGTCGATGTCAGTCGTGGGGACACCGTTATTGGTTTGAGCTCGATGCCGGGGGTCTCCAGTGAGCTTCGCGCCCGGGTTTGCTGGATGAACACCCGTCCGCTGCAAGCGGGTCGGAAGTATTTTTTAAAACACACGACCCAGACCGTTCAGGCGGTGGTCACCAGCATCGAGAATCGTTTGAACATTTCCGACTTCGAAGCCGAGATCGGGCCACGCGAATTGACGGTGAATGACCTCGGTGAAATCCGGCTCCGAACTTCCCGTCCGTTGGTTTTCGATGCCTACTCCGTCAATCGCCTGACCGGTTCGTTCATCCTGATTGAGCCCGGCTCGAATCAGACCGTCGGAGCTGGCATGCTCTTTCCGCCGACGGAAGCGATAAAACCCGAATACACCGACTTCGCGATTTAGAGTCGCGATCCGTTCCGGTCCAAGAGAAAATCGGATATGGACTTGGGACTTCAAGGGCGAGTGGTAGTGGTGTCCGGAGCGGCTCGCGGTATCGGCGCAGCGGTGGTGCGCTGCTTTGCCGCAGAGGGCGCAAGAGTCGCGCTGCTGGACCGGGATGTGGCGGCTGGCGAATCGTTGTCAAAGAAAATTCCGGACTCTCTCTTCGTTCCAGTGGATTTGACCCGGGAAAACGCCTGCCATGATGCCATTCGGACCGTTCAAGGCGAAATGGGATGCATTGAGGTCTTGGTGAACAACGCTGGAGTCAATGACTCCGTGCCGCTGGATGGTTCACCTCACGATTTTACCGCGTCGCTCCGCAGAAACCTGCAGCATGTCTTTGAGCTAACCCATTGGTCCCGCGAGGACCTCATCCGATCGCATGGCGCGATCATCAATATCGGCTCCAAGGTGGCTACAACGGGACAAGGCGGAACCTCTGGATATGCGGCTGCCAAGGGGGCGATCAATGCCCTGACACGGGAATGGGCAGCGGCGCTGGCCCGGGAAGGTGTCCGAGTTAATGCAGTCATACCGGCAGAGTGTGATTCGGACCAATATCGGCAATGGTTCGCCAAGCAACCCGACCAGGAAAAGGCTCGCAACCAAGTGGCGGCCTTGGTTCCACTGGAAATGCGATTGACCCGTCCGGAGGAGATTGCTGACGCGGTGGTCTGGCTGGCCTCCTGCCGATCGAGCCACGTGACCGGACAATTCCTATTCGTGGACGGTGGCTATACCCACCTGGATCGGGCGTTGACGAGTAGTCATCAGTGGTAGCGCGTAATTTGCGCAGTTTTAAGTTCCCTGCTTGGGTTTCGCATCGGTTAGCATCGGAGTCACCACCTCAACAAGATTACCTCCGCCCTGATCACTTGACATGATTTTCCGTCCCTTGCTCGTTTCGTCAATTGCCTAAAATTGCGCCTATCTGGCGGATGTCGAAGGGGGCTTCCTGCGGAAAGCTTTTTGCTGAATCGAAAGTCCGGGAGAGGGTACCGTATGGGGCGGAAATGCTACCGCAAGGTCGGTGGGACAAGCTGAAGAGAATAACCAATCCTGCGATTATCGGAATGGTGCGCACGGCAGGACTTGAACCTGCACGCGGTTAAGCACTACCACCTCAAAGTAGCGTGTCTGCCAATTCCACCACGTGCGCATGAACCAACCAACGTAAACCAACCAATTAGACCGGACAACCTCGACAGTAAACCAAACCGAGCCTCTTCCGCAAGTACAGTAGACAGGAATGATGTCATTCGCCCGTCTTCCAATCCCGTCAACCGATGGTCGGGGCGGTGAGATTCGAACTCACGACCTCCTGTACCCGAAACAGGCGCGCTACCAGGCTACGCTACGCCCCGATCCAAAAGTGAGGGGTAGAATGAGCGACCAGCGGCCGAATGCAAAGCCTTTTTTGCTGGGAACTGGATGCGCTTCTGGAGCTGGATATTCAGCAGGCTCGCATCGTTTTCGTTTCCGATGACCATCCCCACCACTGGGTTGCTAATTGGTACCGTTATTTGACGGTTCGCTGGGATTGGGCCGATCGGCATTTTCTTGCTTGCTATTCTTGGGGAATCCCTCTGAACGTCTTTGAATGTCCAGTCGCCTACCAAGCACACGCGGATTCACGCTAATCGAACTGCTGGTGGTGATCGCCATCATCGCGATTCTTGCGGGCATGCTGCTGCCAGCTCTTGCGCGGGCCAAGAGCAAGGCCAACACAATCAAGTGCAACAACAATCAGCGACAGATGGGTCTCGGATACCATATGTATGCGGACGATAATCTGGACAAATATCCGGTGTATAACGATTGGGGGACGCTGGGGGGGAAAAAGGGCGTTATGTCCCTCCATGGGGGTCTGACGGAAGCCACCAATCGTCCCCTCAACAAGTATATTACAACGGTAGAAACCTTTGACTGCCCGGGCGACAAGGGGGATTCCCTATGGATTTCGACCTTTCCGAAAGGGATCAAGACCTGCTTTGATGCTTGGGGGAATAGCTATCTTACGGTGTGGTCGGTCGAAACGCTGCGAATCCGACATGTCACTGGGGATTCCGGCTCACCCAATACAGATCAGGGCAAATCGATGAAGACGAGCGAGATTGCCATCAGTGCCTCGAACAAGCTCGTTCAGGGGGACTGGCCGTGGTGGGCAGACCGGAACAAAAACGATCTGCAAAGCCAGTGGCACAACTACAAGGGGCAATACCGGTTCAATGTGCTTTTTGGCGATTCGCACACGGAATATTTTCAGTTTCCGCTGACAGCCTATCAATGGAATTATACTGGGCCAAAGCCGGATCCGAGTTTCACGTGGTGGTGATTACGAACTTTCCGATTCCGTGGCGGGTTAAATTTGGCAGGAGCAAACTGCAGACTAACAGCCCGCGGAGAAATCAAACAGGTGGGGCGAGATTTCATTGAGCCGACTGACCGTGGCCGGTCGAGTCCAAAACCAGTTTGCTGCCCGTTCGCAGACGGAGGCGGACGAGGGATCGATTTTGCCTAATCAGCTTGCTTGTGTCGTTCGACTATCTTAACGAGTTGCGTAGCCAGTTCGTCCGGCGTGCTTTGTCGTGCATCAATCCCGTTCCATTGGCGTAAAAGTGAGGGAACATCGGCCCAAGTAGCGCCGGTAAGGACGACAGGAATCAATGCAACATTTTTGTCGTGAGCAGCTCGTCCGACGGCAACGCCCGACTCAAAGTTTGCCCACCGTGAGGAATGGTAGTCCGGTCCGACGAGATGAACATAGATGGACGCCTGCGACAGTTTCTCTTCCATCGCATCCATCCAACGATCGCCGACAGGAAGTTCGCTGTCATGCCATGCGGTTACCCCCCTTAAGGACAGTGCGCGAACGAGATCCTGCGCCGTTTTGCTATCTGTATTGGATGAAGATATAAAAATTTGGCTTTTTTTGTCACTCATTTGTCGATTCCTTTTGAATTGATCGGTTTTGCAATTGCAGGAAATACGAGTCGATTTGATTAATTTCGAGTAGCAGAAGGCGCTTGATTGCTACCGGAGTTTTTTCATCGGCAATTAGTTCCTTGGCAGTTAATCCGTACAATACACCCACAATTCGCTTCCTCGCTCCCCAGAATACGCCGATCTCAAGCCACAGGTAGCGCCTATCGAGCGCCCAAGGGGTGAATAGTACAAGCAGTTCTGATGATTCGTCCGCCTGACGCAGTATCTCTTGCTCAAAATCATCCCCGTGAGAAAGGTTGACTTGATCGAGAAAGGTCGTGTGACCACATCGGTGAATATGATCCGCCATTTGTCGCGCCACCCAAGTATCGACAGTCGCGTGGGAAATGAATACTTTCAACTGTGGCTGATTCATTTACGCGGAAAAGCCAAAATTCCCTTTTCGATTCACCCCGGTCGCCCAAAAGCGACTCAGCACCTTTCGAATCCCAGCAGTCAAAGCTAACCATGGCAACGCCCAGAGCAAGGATTTACGCAATAGCCCTCAGACCGGGATGATCTGGTTGCGTGGGAGACGAACATTCGGGATGTCGGAATCACTTCTTGCTTTTAACTCCAGTCGGTTCCCGGCTCTGATTTGCTGATGCGCGCACTCCAATTGGTTCAGCCGGGAGAATTTCGCTATATCGACGTCGATGAACCGACATCTCCTGGTCCGGGTCAGGCACTGGTGCGGGTTCACCGGGTTGGCATTTGTGGAACCGACTACGGTGGGTATCTGGGAAAGATGCCATTCTACAGCTATCCGCGAATACCGGGCCATGAATTGGGCGTGGAGGTCGTAGCCGTCGCGTCGGACGTGGCCAACGTGAAACCTGGTGATCGTTGTTCGGTCGAACCGTATATCAACTGCCAGAAATGTTCCTCGTGTCGCCGTGGATTCACCAACTGCTGCGAAAATCACCAGACACTTGG
>CAILNN010000356.1 GCA_903835555.1 uncultured Verrucomicrobiota bacterium | reverse complement strand
GACCTAACCCGCCTTGATTTGCGGGCACCACCGTCGGCGGGAACTCGATACCTTCGAGCAAGGTCGTGGTAAAAACGGGATACCCCGCTTCCCAAGGGTCTACCTGCGACAGAGCCGCACTTGCCGTGAGGTGGTTTCAACTGTGTACTTGCTTTCTCATGCGGTATTATTATCCCTTCCCGCTGATCGTGTGTCTTGATTCTCTTTTCTTTTCCATTTGGCGTTGCGTTGAATTCGTTTTCGGTCTCTCCTACAGAGGCCAATAGCAAACTTTCCGAGTGCAATGACCCTTCCACGATTCAGGCAAATAATGCTCCAGTGTCGATAGGGCAGCAGCATGGATCAGAACGCCTCAACAGAGATATGGTTATTCCCATGTTCAAATCGATGGGGGTTCGACTGTGGTGGTTGCGGTCAACCCAATAGGCAACAGGAAGCTTAACGGAGACTTGATGAATCTGCCTACGATGGTGTGGTAAAATTGATGTAGGTCCGGCCCGCGCAGGTTTCGCGCACGGATCGCAACAGACAGCGCCAGGCTGAAGCTGACAAGGATGTTCAGCAGGCCGATGCCAAGAATCCCAACCACAAGCCACACGGTCGAAAAAACCCAGAAGTGTTCGCCCCCCAAGGCCGCGTAGGCTGCGGTCACTTGCCCCGTCGATAGCGTGACGTGACGCACGTCCAGCGGCAGTCCAAAGAAGACTGCGACCGACGGGACGATGCCGAGCATGACGCCTAGCGAGATATTTCCGCCAAGGCCAGCAATATTGTGCTCCAGCCAAATGGCCAAATGACGGGTGCGGGTGGGGCCAAAATGTCGTTGCAGACCGCGATGTTGCGATACCGCGGCGCTCAGCTGATGAAGCACAAACCAGTTGTCGAGCCAGGCGGCGAACAAACTCGAAAGCCACAACAGCACGCCGGTGAACATCGCAAAAAACCAGCATCCGTTCCACGGATTGACTGTTTCCAAAATCAACCCCGCTTTGTGTTCATTTACAATGTGGTTGCCGGTGACGCCCCTCCAAAATACGTCAATAATCCATGTCGCCGGAATCACCAGCGCGAGATTTCCGAATATCGACGCAATTTGCGACCGGATAAGAAAGACCACTTCATCCACCAGCGCTTCGAGTTGTGCCGGCGTGTGCAATTCGTTCATCCGTCGCGCCAACGCCGGGGCTGTGTTCGCGGGTTGTTTGGTGGCAACGGAGAAAAATTGGGCGATAAAGCGCAGATGATCGTCCTGCCATAGGCTCTGCTCTGGACGGAAGCGAATCGATTGATATTGGTCGTAGGTAAGTGACTTCAGTACCTCCGGCAGGTCCGTGTTTTGTTCCGGTTTGAAATCTTTGGCGGCCAGCGAACGAGCCAATTCCCGAGCGGTGTCAAAGGAAAATCCGCTCCCTTCGTCCGCTATTAGCACGTGCCCCGCGAAGCAAACAAGAATCGCGCCCGTTTCAAGAAGAAGTATAACCGCCCTACCGGCCCCAACTCTCCGAAATAAGCCGTTAAACATTCAGCCAACCTAAGTCGAAACGAAGGCGTCCGCCTATGGGCTTTTCTATTGATACCACGGTCGGTTGAAATCGCGTGATTGCCAGGGATACTCAAAATATATGCACCACTTTATTTCGAGGCACGCGAATGCGTTCGTAACGGGCAGCAACGTTACGGTAGAACGAGGCGGTAGAACTGGTTGCCAGAGGGTACGGGTAGAACGACCCGGTTACTGATCCCAACCGTCACGGGTGCATTGGTCAACGTGACCCAGTTGGTCCCGAGTGGGGAGGCGTTGGCCTGAACCTGGAAACCTGGAGTCGGAGTCGTCCAACTGAATACCAAAGCATTGCTTGGCGATGGCACGCGCGACACTTGCAATACGGGTGGAACAACGAGGGTGATGGAAACCCCGTCCAGCAGGATGGCTCCTCCCGAGCTAAAGCCGTGAAATGAGAGAATCTCAGTCGATTCCCTGGCCGTAACGGTGGTGGTAAATTTCTGGTACGGCAGGGCGCTCGATGAATTCGGCAGGTAGGCGGTCAAAAGCTGGTCCTGGGAGTAATCGATACCAAAGGAAGTGCCGAAGACCACATACATGGCCGCACCTGAACCGAGGGTGGGGCCGTCAGTGGCCAGTAGGTAGCTGATGGTGTAGCGCTCTCCGGCGGTCAAGCTCACCGTTTGGCCGAGACAGTCTTGGGAGTTGTCGGTCGGATGGCCGTGAAAGTAGGCATAGAGATTGCCTTGGGCTGCGATATCGGGAGCGACACTGGCGGCGGCAACCCCGTAATTGCTGTGATTGCTCGCGGGTCCGATCAAATCCCAGCCGGGAAACGCCTCGACACCCCCCTTGCCGCCCGACTCGAACCCCCCGTTGACAATCAGGTTTTGCTGGGCGACCACCATGCTGCCCGAGACGATGAATGACATCCAAATGCCCGCCGTCGCATAAAGACAGCGTGGCGTGAAATGCTCTAGATCAATTGCATCGGTTGCTTGGATGCACCCCACGCCTTTCTTTTTTCCACCAGCTACCGCCAGCGACAGGGCTATAAATCCTTCAGTTGGGATTTTGGGCCAATTTATTTTCATTCCCTGCGTGGGTCGATTGCCCTAGAAGTTTGGTCGGAGGTCCTATACAGGAAACAAAACACCATTACGTTTGCTTATTATCTAGTTATCAGCACTTTGTCAAGACTTGCGCGATTCCCCGGTTTGGAAATGGAAATCGGATTGAATGGTTTTCGTGAAACCGTTTGGCCAAACTCAGTTCACTGGAATGCCTTGTGACGCCCTGGCATCGGCCATAGACTAGGGTAATGGGTGAGCGACAGCAATCGTTGACATGGGCGCTGCTCCTAGGCTGCCTTGGAGCCGGAACATCCCTTGGAGCTGCGCAACTCTACTGGTGGGACAGATTTCAAGGCCTGAATGGTCAAGGGAGAGAGAACCCGGTTGCTCTGGTTTGGACATCGCCGATTGTCACGAATACACATCCTTGGGAAGAGTTGGTTGTGTCTTGGAACACGACTGGCGATGCCTCGATCAAGGTTGAAGCCCGCGCGTTTCATCAGGGTCGGTCGACTCGCTTTTACTCATTGGGCGACTGGACTTTGCGCCCCGGTGGAAAGCGGACCAGCGAGGGACCGCAACGGGACTTGGACGGGCATGTGGCCACCGATACGCTGGTGATGAAGGTACCCGCTGATGGATTCCAGGTCCGGGTCATCCAGGGTGGTGGAGGAGGTACTCTTAAGTTCGTCTCTGCCAGTGTGGCTAATGCGGTCGCCAAGATCGAACCTCTACCTCCACTGCCCTTCAGCCGCCTGCCGGTTCCCGAGAAATCGCAGGCCGAATTTCCGGAGGGCATCGAGAAATGGTGTAGTCCTACGACCACCGCCATGCTGTTGGACTATTGGGCCACTCGGCAAAACCGACCGGATTGGCGGCACACGGTGCCGGAGACTGCGTCCGCGGTTTTCGATCCGGGGTGGCCAGGTACGGGCAACTGGCCCTTTAACACGGCATTCATCGGATCTCACGTGGGCTTGCGGTCGTGTGTGGTCCGGGCCAATTCCCCAAAAGATTTGGCCACTTGGTTGGCTGCCGGATTTCCGGTGGGAGTTTCGGTAAGCTTGGCACTCCTCAATGGCGAGGCCAAAGCAACCGTTGGCGATGGGCATTTGGTCGTGGTCTGCGGTGGGACGGCGGACGGGAAGGTCATTATTGCCGATCCGGGCCGGGCACTTGTGCGGGTTCACCGAGAGATAGCAGCCGATGCATTCGTGCGGGCGTGGGCCTATTCTGCTTATACGGCTTATTTGGTGTGGCCGGAAGACCGGGAACCGCCGGACTGGGCCGGGGCGGACTTTCGACCCCAATTCTAGATTGGATGCGACGAGAGCCATCCGCAGCCCTCCGGGTAAGGATGGGATGGTGCACACCCGACCCTCCAAACTGGACGGGCGGATTTTCCACTTCCAGCTTTCCAGTCATTAGGGCGTGTCGGTAAGACCAATTCATTCTGCTTGCGCCGCGATATCTATGGCTTCCAACAGTTCTTCAGCGGTCCACTGATTACCGTCAAGCCGTCGAACCAGGCGCTGTTGGCGGTCGAGCACAACGGTACGCAAGTTATGCGCGAGACTGCCATTATCGCGAGTAATGTGCAGGTCAAGAATCTGGGCAAGCGTGTCGATGACGTTGGGGGGGATCACCGCAAAGAGCCACCCCTTCGCATTCGCGCCTCGATAGCCTTGCGCGTATTTGGCCAAAATCTCAGGCGTGTCAAACTCCGGGTCGAATGAGATGGACAGGAACTGCCAATTCGTCGACGGGGCAGACCGCTGGAGCAAAGCCCCTCGTGCCTTGCCAAATTGGTGGCTCATGCGGGGACAAAAGTCAGGTACGGGGCAGCGGGTGAAGATAAAGGTAAAGGCCACCACTTTCCCCTGGAAGGAGGAAAGGTGGAGCGACCGTCCATCTTCGGTTTGAAACTCGAAATCTGGTATTTTGTCGCCCGGTTTCAGCGAGCCAAGGACAAACGCCTGGGAGGGAGGCGGGGGCGTTGCTGCGGTATCTGGCAGCGGACCACGCGCGAGGCGGATTTCTTCCACCCAACTTTCGTCGTCCGTTATCTTCAACTGGAACGTGATCGCATCACCCACTTTTAAACCGCGCAATTGACGGGCATCGCGCACGGTGAATTCCATCGTCATTTTGGGCATTAGTCCCGCGACCGCTTCGTGATTAATTACCAAAGACCGATTGCTTGGGGGCAGCTCCTTCACGATGCCGCGACCGCTGAAGGTGCGGACACTGTTGGTCATCTGGACGGCTTGCGGCAAGGCGATCGAGGATTGGCTGCTGCTGCCCACGGGGTTCAGGGAGGCGTGCCGTGGGGCACCGCAACCTGCAACCACCCAGGCACCAAACATCGCCACCCAGAAGTGAATGGTCTTCAAGGGAAAAACAGAAGGTAGTCCAGATGTTCCGCCGTGTTCAATTCGCAGTGGGGTCGGCAGCGTGAACGAGGTTTACCGGGTGAAGTTTCAAGTCGACAGGATCCTTGTCGCCCTCGCGAATTTGATAGCTGTGGTTGAGGGCAAGACCGTTTAGCACTTGGCGGGTGTCCGAACCCGGCCAGCGGATGTCGACACTCAGAATTTGCGAGGCGTCGCCGAGGCCGATCTCCGCCCGCAGCGGGTTTGACCCGAAGCTGCCTCCACTACTGACGGTGCGGTTCAATTCCCGGGTTCCGGTGGGAGTCTTGACCGTCACCTTGATTCGGGCACCGATCGCCGCCCGGTTGGCTTTGGTCCCGACGAGCTTTAACTTCAGCCAGTGGTTGGTATTCCCAGGGTTGAGGAAGAGAGCGTTGCGCGCCGTATCTCCGGTAAATGCGCCGCCCAAAGCAATATAGACTTCCTGAGCGCCGTCGTCGTTGAGGTCGGCGAAGGCAACGCCGTGACCCTTTTGTATATGGCCGGTACCAGTAGCGGTGGTCACTTCCTGAAAAATCTGCCCGTCCCCGTTTCGGAACATCCTCTTGGGGATGAGTGTCCTTAGGTCTGGGTCGCCCGTGCCGCAGTAGAAGTCTAGCCACCCGTCGTTGTCGAGGTCACCGTAGTTGTGCCCCATGGTGTGACAGATGCGATTTAGCCGCATCTTTTCGGTTACATCCGTGAAGGTGCCATCGCGGTTATTGTGATAGAGCCTGGGTTTGGCACCGGAATTGGCTAATCCCAGATAGTCGGCGGCCACATCGGCCACGCCATGCTCGAGGTAGTAGCCAAACACCAGCAGGTCCTCCCATCCATCGTTGTCGAAGTCGAAAAAGAATGTCCCGAAGCTGCGAAAAGGTCCGTCGAACAATCCAGCTTTGGTAATTTGGTTGCTGAAGTGCCAATTTCCAGAGGCGTCGGGGCCGTCGTTGTGGAGGAGCACGTGAGGTTCGCCCCGAATGGAGAGATAAAGGTCGGGTCGACCGTCATTGTCGTAATCGGCGCAGGCGACTCCCTTGACGAAGCCCGCTATTTGAATCCCACAAGCCTTGGCGCATTCGGTAAAGGTGCCATTGTGGTTGTTGTGGTAGAGCTCGCACCAATCGGGGTCCTTTGGATTTGTTGATTCGTGCCCGATGAACAAGTCGAGCCAGCCGTCGCCGTCATAGTCGAACCAGCGCGAGGTCTGCGTGGGATGCATACTCATGAGCCCGGCCTCTTCCGTAACATCTGTAAATGTACCGTCGCCATTGTTTCGCAGCAAAGACGGCGGCATACGTCCCGCTTTTCCCAGCCAAGCGCCCCGCAGCATCCAGATATCGAGAAGCCCATCGTTGTTGTAATCGGTCTGTTGGATGTTCAATGCCCCGACTTCGCCCACCAATCCAGCCTCACTCGTCCGTTGAGTAAAGGTTCCGTCACCGTTGTTGTGGAAATATCTCAGTTGGCCGTTCAGGTCCCACGCCGAGATGACCACGTCGTAAAGCCCGTCATTGTCGAAATCATCAATGATCACGCCTCCTGCCAAGTCGTCCACATCCAACCCGAGCCCTTCGCTAATGTCTGGGAAACGGGGTAGGTTGTATTCGGAGGCAAAGGTTTCAGGCGGGATGAGATACTGCGGCTGGACCTTGTCTGGGTACTCTCCCAGGGTCATGTGAGCCAAATTGAGCAGCCATCGGGTCCCGGTGTCGTTGGGGTTGGCCGCCAGTTGCTCTTCAAACAGCGGGATTGCACCGCGGGATCCCCGTGGCAAAAGATGGAATGCCTTCGGTTTTAACGGAAAAAGGCAGGAATCTGCATTATGCTGAGCCAAACAATTCTCCTGTTCCCCCAAACGCAGGTAGGCCACCGCTTTACGAATACGCAGTTCCTCCGCAGTCTTGGGTTCGAACTGTAAACCATTTTTGGCCACCAGTTCCTCCATTTCGGCGAAGGAGTTCAGGGCGGAATCGGGTCGACCGGCCTGGGTTTGCTGGACCCCGAGCATTAACTGAAGTCGCAGCCTCTGGTCCATGTTTGTAGCATGAGCCAACTGCGCTTCCGTACGGGCAGCCAATCGGTCGCTCATGTAGGCCATCGCAGACGGATTAGCAGTTGCGCGGAAATTCGCCAGCAGCTTGGCCATTCGTAGCGTGCTCGGTGCAGGACTCCCCGGCTTGAGGGGAGGGTTCCTCATTTCGACGGGGAGGCAGACGGGATCGAGCGTGATTTTGGCCTTGTTGGTTTCCGCGAACAATCCGGAGCCCATGAGCATAAACCACAGAAATCCGTGTATGCCGAATGCCAGTACTCTTTGAGTGCCCATGATGGAAGAATTTTTCGTCTGTACAGCTTAGCTCACTGATGATGGCCCTGAATGAGGAATGGGGCTCGGGGGAGTTGAGAGGGGTGAAATGGCCCAATATTCGCGTCGTATGGTTGGTTTTGTGTATCAACTACAGAAACCATCCGATCAATCAGAGCAGGAGACTCGCTCGACATCACGCCCGCATCAAGGGCCTTTCCGCCCTCAATTACGGTTGTTTCATCCCTTGCTACTACTGGATCGGTTGGCATCCCAGCAAAACTTCGCACCGCTAATCCATTGAACCGAGGATAACCGCAAAAAATGCCACGGCTTAAACCTATCCGCGTCGTAGTGGCCGACGATGAATCGCTCGGACGAGAGCGAATCCGGAATTTCTTGCATAGCGAACCCGGTGTCGAATTCGTCGGCGAGGCGGTGGACGGCGATGATGCCATTGCGAAAGTCCGCGAGCTTCGCCCGAACTTGCTTTTTCTGGATGTACAAATGCCTGGGAAGAATGGGTTCGAAGCGCTTGCCGTCTTGGGCAGTGAACGGCCGCCTGCCATCATTTTTGTCACGGCACACGATCAATTTGCGACGGGAGCCTTCGAGGTTGACGCGGTTGACTACTTAATGAAGCCATTTGATCGAGCTCGGTTTCAGGTGGCCCTGGAACGCGCCGTAAAACGACTGGAAGGGAACGTCTTACAAAACGCCAAGGCGGTTGACCTGAGTAGCTTAGGCGATGTTGGATTGGAGCGCCTGGCCGATAGGATTCCTGTCAAAACGGGAGGCCGGGTGGTCTTCGTGGAGCTGACGGCAATCGATTGGATTGGATCGGCTGACAACTACGTGGAGCTCCACACCGGGCAGCAGACCCACTTGGTCCGGGGGACTCTCACCACCATGGAGCAAAAACTTCCGGGTCATCGCTTTGTGAGAATCAGTCGGACGGCGATTGTGAACATAGATTCCATAAAGGAACTCTCCAGTCTATTCCATGGCGAATACTCCATTTTACTGAGGGACAGTAAAAAAGTAATCCTGACCCGAAACTATCGCCACCAATTGCCCAAACTGGGTCTGAGCCAACCGTCGCCCGCCAAACGCTTGCGAGCCTTTTGACGTCCAGAAGAGTTGGAGAAGTCTGCGTTGGGAATAGCGTGACAGATTCGGGTTGACCGGGGCGGAGAGTGCGCCAGTGTGCGGTTTGGAGCAACGACGCAGCATCTCACGCCATGGCCTTCATTCGCAGTCTCTTCCCCATATCCATTTCCATTGCCTGCATGACCACAGTAACGCTGGCACAGGCCAACTATGAGATCCAGGTGTATCCGTCGGAGACGGTCGCACCGGGGGATACCATGGTGGAGTTGCACAGCAACTTCACCGGCCAGGGAACAAAGGAATCGATTGATGGAGTGTTACCAACGGACCACGTGCAGCATGAGACGCTGGAGATTACCCAGGGATTTACACCATGGTTTGAGACCGGATTTTATGTCTTCACCAGCGTGGGGTACAATCAGGGTTGGCAATGGGTTGGCGACCACATCCGACCGCGGTTTCGAGCCCCGGAAGAGTGGGAATGGCCGGTTGGAGTGAGTTTATCGCTGGAAGGCGGATACCAACAACGGCGATTTTCGCCCGACACCTGGACCTTTGAATTGCGGCCAATCGTCGACAAGCAGATTGGTCGCTGGTATTTCGCCTTGAATCCAGCTTTGGAAAAGTCGTTGAAAGGGGTGGGCTCGAATCAGGGTTGGGATTTTTCGCCAAGCGGCAAATTCAGTTACGCCATCAGCAAGAAAGTCGCCCTGGGACTTGAATACTATGGCGACGTCGGACCGTTGGGTGACTTTCTGGGACCCAGCCAGCAGCAGCACCTCATCATGCCCGCCATCGACATCGACTTTGGCAAGGACTGGGAATTCAACTTCGGGGTGGGAGTGGCGATGAATAAAAACACCGATAGCTTGGTGGTCAAAATGATCATTGGCCGTCGCTTCCACACGGTCTCACCGTGATGCGATGGCTCCCGTTAGGGGCTGCGCGAAACCTGAAGGGAGCATTTGAACCACAGATTCGTACAGATTCACGCAGATTGAGAATAACCGGAAAGAGCCCGGAGAAGAGGGCTACCGGACCTTCGACACCTCGGTAAGGCGCGGTAGCGTTCTTGGACAGCGGTTGTCCTCTACCGGTTTTGCCTCCAAAACGAACGAATCTGGGAGCAGAGTCTGGCGGGCTTCCGATTTCACGGGTGTTTCCCAAGCGCCAGAGGGCTGGCGCAGTCCACGACCTGGCGGACAATTGCTGTGTTTCGATTGGTTGGGGTAGGGAAAAGCGGCGGGACGCCGCTCCTACTCTAAAATCTGCGAAAATCTGTGCCAATCTGCGGTTAAAACGAAAACCCCCCTGTCCTTGAGGGACAGGGGGTTTATAGGAAAGAGCGGCGGCTACCTACTCTCGCGCAAGCTTTACAGGCACTACCATCGGCAATATTGAGTTTGACGTCCGAGTTCGGGATGGGATCGGGTCGGTCCTCAACTTTATAGCCACCAAAAATGTAACTCAGGTTCAGGTTTAGCGGCTTGGACTTTGGTGAAAGAGCCAAGCCACTGAAGTGAGCGGAACGAGCGGATTGTTCGCTGAAAGTTGCATGGAAGAAGAAAAAGGGGAGTAAACAGTCCGATTATGACTTGGAAGCCTAGGGCTTCGGAGGTCACCGGACAGGAACATCACCTTGACAAAAGAGGAAGGAGACGATTAACCAAGCCTCACGACCGATTAGTACTGGTCCGCTGGCACTTCGCAGTGCTTACACGCCCAGCCTATCAACCAGGTAGTCTGCCTGGGGTCTTGAGTCCCTTACGGGAGGGAAACCATATCTTGGGAGGAGCTTGGCACTTAGATGCTTTCAGCGCTTATCTCTTCCGCGCATGGCTACGCAGCGATGCCCTTGACAGGACAACTGCCACACCAGAAGCGCGTCATTCCCGGTCCTCTCGTACTAAGGAATGAACCCCTCAAGTTTCCTGCGCCCACAGTGGATAAGGACCGAACTGTCTCACGACGTTCTGAACCCAGCTCGCGTACCGCTTTAACCGGCGAACAGCCGGACCCTTGGGACCTTCTCCAGCCCCAGGATGCGATGAGCCGACATCGAGGTGCCAAACCGG
>CAILNN010000355.1 GCA_903835555.1 uncultured Verrucomicrobiota bacterium | reverse complement strand
GGAACTATTGGAGGGGCGGTCATACGGCTCCTATTGGCGCACTGTGTTCGTTTCTAATTTGCTGGATACAGGTGCAAAGATTGGGGTTCGCAATCAAACGGCGCAAGATTGCATTCAAAAACGAACAGGTTGTGGTCCAGGCTCTCGGGCAACCTGCGTCCCTTCTTCCTTGGCGTCTTTGCGCCTTGGCGAGCCCTGAACTGGCGCTTCAAATATCTGACCAGTTAATCACCTTGCCGCCAATTTGGGGCATCCGCCGTGGCCTCAAGCAAGCCATTTTTGTTGCGAGTAAGAGGAACTTTCATACTTGCGATCGGAGCTTCACGCCGGTGAAAAGACCGGCCGTCTGAGAGGGTAAAAATCGGGCGGAGTTATCGGGTGGCACCAAATAAAACGGATTAGCAACCCCGAAAAAATCTGTGAACCTGCCGTTACCGTACGTTTAAATAGGTTCCTTGTAATTTTTTGGGAAACTTTAAATGCAGCTCATTTTTTAGTTGCCGCCATTCCGACGCAGAGCCAATACCTCTTGGATTCTTGGGCGGAGGCGCAATTAGACGCAGGTTTGCAATGCGTGCCATATACTCTATGGAACGGGTGGAACTGTTACATCAATATTCGGCCTCTTGTTTCCTTCTGCGGCTATCGCTCGCCATCTCAGACACGCAACCCACGCCAATCCGGAACCGTGAATTGGACGGCGGCCCGAGTCTACTCCCGGGCTCGTCCGATTCCGGGGCCAAAAGCGGTAGAGGACTACCGTAGTCCAAGACGCTCCGTCGCGAACTTGTGTTAGAGCAACACATCCCTTCTATTTAGTCCAGGGATATGCTACGGTGTGAAAGTGAGCGAGCGGACTGAGACCACCACGCCAACTGTCTTTACCGAAGCACGGTTTACCGCGCTGCTCACGTTGTTGGCCGACGAAGACCCTTCGGTTCGGGCGACTATTCGCTCGACCTTGCTGAGCGCTGGTAATTCCATTTTTTCACGCCTGGAACACCATCGCTTGCACCCCGACCCTGAGATTCGTCGGCGGGTGGTTGAGTTATTGGATGAGCAGGGACGCCTCAAGCGGGATGAAGAGTTCATGTCGTTCATTCTCACGCACGGGGAACAATTCGATCTGGAGGACGCCGTCTGGCGCTTTGTCTTAACTACTTACCCGACGGTGAATGTGAACGCTTACCGGGCTCAATTGGATGAATGGTCGTCGATTATTCGGGAACAACTACCGAAGGAATCCACTGCCGAGGCTTCGCTCCACGGCGTGAATAAGGTGCTCTTCGGTGACCTACACTTTCGAGGTAACGACGCGGATTACTATCAACCGGCCAATACCTACCTCAATCGTGTGATTGATCGGAGGCTGGGGATACCGATTACGTTGTCTCTGGTCTATTTGTTTGTCGCCAAACGATTGGGGTTCCCTTTGGTGGGCATTGGGATGCCGGGACATTTCCTTTGCCGATACCAGTCATCCTGGGAGGAACTGTACGTCGACGCTTATCATCAAGGCCAGCTCTTGACCCGAATCGATTGCAAGCGCCGTATTGCTAACCTAGCGGTGGAGTACGATGAAAGCTTCCTCGCCCCCCTCGGCAGCCGCCGGACACTGCAGCGTCTGATTTCCAATCTCCATTTGATCCACAAAGAAAAGGAGCAACTGGAGGAGGCACAGCGATTGCAGCGCTACTTGGTCGCGCTGAGTCGATGATTCATCGGGAGATTGAATCACCCAGTCGTGATTCAATCTCGTCTGTCGCCCATTGGGCATGCTCGGCAATGAGAGGCTCCGGATCGAGCCTTGCGCGTTCCAATGCGGGAAGAGCTGCACTATCACCCACATTTCCCAAGGCCACGCACACGTTGCGCAGGAGTCCACGTCGCTTGGTCCGCTCCATCGGTGTTCCCCGAAATAGCTGACGGAAGGTAAGCGGATCAATCGACAGCCAATCCAGGAGTGATGGCTGGTCCAAGTCCGCCCGGTAAGCCGAGCGAAGGGAGTTTCCTGCTTGGGCGAATCGATTCCAAGGGCAGGCGGCAAGGCAATCGTCACATCCAAAAACACGATTGCCGATCAACGGGCGAAGCTCGACCGGGATCGAACCCTTGAGTTCGATGGTGAGATAGGCGATGCAGCGTCGGGCATCGAGAGTAAACGGTGCAGGTAACGCCTGCGTGGGACAAGCCTCCAGGCAACGAGTGCAAGAGCCACAGCGATTGGGCTCCGGGTGATTGGGTTCGATTTCGATTGAGGTCAGAATCTCAGAAAGCAGTAGCCAGTTCCCAAAGGTTCGAGAAATGAGACCGGTATGTTTACCGATAAAGCCAACCCCGGCCCGCTGGGCAAGATCGCGTTCCAAGATGGGGCCGGTGTCGACGTAGGGGACCGATCGTGAACCGATGCCGCCCTCGCGATCAAGCCAAGCGGCCAATTCCGCCAGCGGTTTGGCAAGGATATCATGGTAGTCCGTATGGCGGGCATAGCGGGCGACCACCCCCCTGGGATTTCGAGCGAGGAAGTCGGAATTCGACGGCATGGTCTCCTCCTCGGGAGCGTAATTGGTTCCCAATACCACGACACTTCGCACATCGGGCAGAACTTTGCGAAGGTCCATTCGACGGTCAGCGGTCCGCGCCAGCCAATGCATTTCTCCATGACGTCCTTCCGCGATGGCAGCCATCAGGTGTCGGCCCGACTCTGGATTTCTCGCATCGGTCACGCGACAGACATCAAAGCCCAGCGCGAGTGCCCGGGCTGTCAATCGCTCGCGCAAGTTCATCCGGGAGGACTTGCTTTTCGGGCGTTCAAGAAGGCCTCGGCAATATACCGGGCCGTGTCAGGCGGATTCCGGAAATCCACTCCCACCAACAGGTCGGCTTCCCGATAAATCGGCGACCGGGATTCGAGGAGATGCCGGATTCTTCCCAGCGGGTCCGGGCCGCGCAGCAAGGGCCGATGAGTCTGATGGCGAACCCTCTCAAATATCGTTTCAGCGGATGCCCAGAGGCAGGCAACGAGCGAGGTATCCCGAAGGTTGGCTCGGTTGGTTGGGTCCAAGACAAGACCGCCGCCGGTGGCGATGATCAAGTCACGGCGATGGCCCAAATCCACCACCAGTTTGGATTCCATGGCGCGAAAGGCTGGCTCCCCCTGTTCCGCAAAAATCTCTGAAACCCGCCGTCCCTGTTGTTCCTCAATCACCTTGTCCGTATCGATCAGTTCAAACTGCAGTATTTCAGCAAGGAAGTATCCAACGGTGGTCTTACCGGCACCCATGAAACCAGTGAGTGCCAGGTTGTGATACTGACGGGATGGCGTTGCCATGACAGAGGAGCAGAGGACCTGAAGCGACTTAATGGGTTAGGTTGCCGGAATGAGCCGTTGAGCACCGAGGGCCAGAAGGAATAGTGCCACGAAGGCCATGCCCAAGCTTGGGTTGGGAACCACGGCGAGCCAGTCCACCAGACAAATCCCAGCTAGCAGCCCGGAAACAGTCAGGCCAAGATTGCGATTGGCCTCCACCAAGATGTGGCGAAGGCACCAGATGGCCCAACCTACTAATACTATGGCCAAATAAAAGGCTGGCAGGCGCGAATCGCCTCCATTGGCAATCCAGGCGAGGCCGAGGGGTAAGGCAAGCGGAGCCAAAGGCCAATATCGAAGAGGATGCGTGGTGCTCTCCCGCCGGGCGATATAACTCAAGCCGACAATCCATCCCCAAAGGGCGATGGCACTCCAGACTGAAAGCCCCGTGACACCGGCATCTCCGGTTGAAGCGGCCGCCAGGAAGAGGAAAAGGCGGCAAAAGGCCATGAGAACCGGGGAAAATGATACAGCCTTATGGACGAAATCGTACACGAGGATGGCCATCGCCAAGAAGGTACCCCACCATCCGGTCGACCACCCAAGGAAACAGAGCAGCATCCATCCTGAGGCGACCAAAAGTCCACCGATTCGCCAGACAAGGCTGATAGGGATGGCTCCGGAAGGAATGGGCCGCTCGCGTCGGTGTTGTCGATCAAATGGGGCGTCGCAAGCATCATTCAAGTACATTCCGCCGATGTATAATGCCGAGGCAGCAAGAACCAACGCGGCGAGATGTCCGAAGTGTCCCGCCCCACCCAGGAGCCAGCCCGCCAGACAATTCGACCAGACCGTAGGTAGATTGGATACCCGCCCTAGAACCAATAGGGTACGAAAGGAAGGAGAAGTCGCTGTGGGCATGTCTATAACGATAGGGGGAAACTCTAGCCAAACGACACGGATTCTCCAAGCCGCCACGTTCAAACCAAAGCAAAAGCGGGCACCTCACGGTGCCCGCCTAACCCAAACAACCAAACAGACCTCCTTTGACCGCGCGTAACGCGGCCTGACATTGGTCTTTCGATCGTTGCGATCGAGGTGGCCAAGTCTAATATCTGCCCCTTGATTGACGCTCAGGTTACGGCGGGCTTCAACGATTTTGTGGCGAAAAACAAAATTTCTCGGTGAGCAACCTAGGTGCCAATTTTTGGGCCAGCAGGTATATCGATCTTACCGGTATCGTTCACGGGAGCATTATCGGAAAAAGATCACCCACACCAAAAGGAGCATGGGAAACATGAACGGCAGGGAGTAATGGGTGATGAATTGAACAAAGGAAGGTGATTTGACTCCGGCTTGTTCGGCCATGGCTTTGACCATGAAATTTGGCCCATTTCCGATGTAGGTATTCGCACCAAAGAAAACCGCTCCCACTGAAATAGAGAGGATGTAATGGTTATACGCCCCGTTCCCGAGGAGGAAGGCCATTTCGATTTCCTCGATTCCCACTTTTTTCGACGCGACCAAGTCGGCGTGATATTTCTGAAGCGTCACGAAAGTTTGCTGAATTTCCCGAGCGTGAGCACCATGAACAAAAGTCGACAGGTCGGAACCGCCAGTTTGGACAAGATGCTGCACCTGAGCCACGATATCTTGGTTTATGAAGGCACCGAATATCGCACTGAGGAAACTGAGGTAGGTCGGAGCATTATCCAACACACTACTTAGAATCCCGCTCCCAAAATAGAACAACGTGGGCGTGGGATTTCCCAATTCGCTGGCGTGCCCTGAAAGCCAATCCAAAGCCGGCATCATGGTGGCAAAAATCCCGATAAACAGGATGGCGACCTCTTGAACCGGATGGAAGTTGAACTCGTTGGAGTGATGAACCTCTCGGGGGGTCAGAAAATACGAGGCGGCGGCAGCGGCAAATAGTATTCCTTCCCGAAGAAACAGCGGGTCCCCAGCAAAAAGAATGGCCGAGAGAATGACCACCAGGAAGAAGACATTGCGGAGACCGGTTATCTGGAAGGTCTCTCGGTGGCCGGTATGTTCCTCGCGCACTGGCTTTGGAACATGGCGGAAATTGAGGAAATCAACGACCAAGAACATGGCCAGTAGCGTCGAGACACCGACGGCCCATATGGGCCAGCAGTTTTCCGCCACCCACCAGAAGGGGATGCCTTTGATATAGCCGAGGAAAAGAGGGGGATCCCCAATTGGCGTCAGACAGCCGGCCACATTGGACACAATGAAGATAAAAAAAACGATGTGGTAGCCGGTGATCCGATATTTGTTCATCCGTATCCATGGGCGAATGAGGAGCATCGAGGCTCCGGTGGTCCCCAGAATGTTGGCTAGAACCGTGCCTACGGCGAGAAAGACCAGGTTGGCCCATGGGGTTGCCTCCCCTCTCACTCGAATATGAATGCCACCACTAACCACATAGAGGGCACCGATCATCGCGATGAAGCTCACGTACTCATGGAAGGCTTCAAAGACCCGCCTCCCGGCCCCCAATCCGACGAGGTAATAGACCAGGGTAATCGATCCCAGTCCGATGGCCACCTTGGCGTAATGCCGCGACCACCAGCCGGAGAAAAAAAGCGGAGCCAACGCAATCGCGAGGAGCAAGGCCCCAAAAGGCAGTATCATCCACGGACTCGGGTCCCGTAAAATTTCAGGGGCGGCGAAAGACATCATTGGCAGCTCGCTTTAGGCGGGCCAATTTTGGTGGCAAGCGCCCCAGAAAAATCGTCCCTATACATGAGGAATTTGGTGCCTAGTAGACAAGCACGGAATCCAACGTTCTCACCCGCAAGCGCAACTAAACCTTGGAATACAGCTTGTTCTGCTTTGCATGTGCCGGAGGGCGGTGCCCCATTGACCGCACCGGGCCGATTGCGGACTTCACTTGGCGCAGAGCGGGGTCTTTCCTCTTAAGGCCAACAACGAAATCACTAATAAACTCCGGTGACGTTTTCAGGACCCGCGATAGCGCCTGTAAACCAGAGGGGGTCGCCGCAATCGACACGAACGCTTCCACATCGACTATATTAAGCTTTTGAAGAGCGCGGATGCCGGAGGCCGGCAAAGAAGTATCATGTAGGTTCATCTCATCCGATCTTTAGGCTGGTGATTGATGGCACGAAGGGCTAAATTTGCCGTTTCCGACGATTCACTAGTTGTGAAGACGAAGATTTCCGTTTGACGGGTTGCTTTGGCGAGCGAGGCTCAATCACGGCGGCCTCAATGCAAAATCGGGTTAAATATTCATAGGGCAAAAAACCGTATCCGCTTTGTGCCTCATTTTTTGACGCCCAAGCTTCACCCCAGGAATTTCTGAATACAAAATACCCGCCTCCAGGACGATGAGACTTTGGATCCTTTTCAGTTTCGTTGTCTCGATAACCAACAAGAGTGATGGCGTGTCCCCCCAAGTACGTGTCTAAGAGCGTCGGTCGCACGGTCGAGGTGTCCATCATCGGAAGAGCAATCTCACCGCGATAGGTGGACTGAGCGTTGTACCACGCCAACTGGAAGACAGTGACTCCGACTCCAACTGGTATATTGCGAGCAAGGAATTGTTTGACCGTATCTACATCGGGAGAGAACGAGGAATAGCCGGAAATGCGATGAAGTCGAGCGGTTGTTGTCAACTCCTGTTCCGCCTTCGCGGGATTATGCCCCCGGATTGTGTAGCTTTGAACTAAATCGTGTCGACCCCGATATTCTAATTCATGGTCCAGACAGCACCCATGGGATTTGAGAGTTTGCAAAGCGGCTTCAATCGATGTTCCATCCTCGTCAAGGCCACCTTCATCCTCAAGCTTTGTCCGATAGTAAAGGTACTGTGGCGAAAGCTGGACGGGATCGGCTTCCTCAAGCTGTTTCTGCAATTGGTACATGGCCGATACGCAAAATGCTACGCAGGTGCCGCGCTGCCCTTGATCCCTTGCGGTAAAGTAATCACCGATATTGTGTCTGGGACTGAGCTTTTGCCCAACCACGCTTTTCCTACGACTTCCGGGCCGCATTGGTTGAGGAAGCGGAGCATCCAACCTAGCGTCACGGAATACGTCGTCCCCTTGCGCACTAAATCCCATTGGGTGTTTCTCTCGAGATAAAAGCGCAACTCGCGAACGATCAGTACCAAATGGGCGCTCGATAGATAATTTCAGCTTACCAGTCAAGGCCGGTTCTATCGCCTTTTGTGCAACTTCGATTGGCACCCCTAGTTTCGCCAGCGCGTAACGGCCTTCGGGAGCGGCAAGGAGCGTCCCGAGCTGTTCAACATGTCGAATGTTCAGACCATGAAGACGTTGTAACCACTCAATATTACCGGCGTCGGATAAAGCGTTTACATCTGCCAAGGGCATATAGCTTGTGCAAATAATTTTCCGAAAAATACAATCGGTCAACGAAAAACGCTTATCGGAGCCGACGCGTCGCTGAGAGTTGAGCGGTACCACGAAGCACGTTAGATGCGCTTCAATAGTTTTGCGACACAAAGTTATTGACAAGATGTTCGCCGTCTTGGGACGACGCAGATTTCGGCACTCGTAACGGAATCATTCGGATATCTTGACCGTCGCGATCAGCCTGGGGGGGGTGATAGGCCAATTCTTGGTATGAATATATGTCGAAACATGGAGCTGCAATGTTCTAATTACCAGGCATTTAGACGTTTCACGCAGTCGCGAAATGATATCCGCCATTCCACACGTGAAATGTTCACGGACTACTCCCACTCAATCGTCCCAGGGGGCTTGCTGGTGATATCCAGCACGCACCGATTGATTCCCCGGACTTCGTTGGTTATCCGACTGGAAATATGCTCCAGCAGGTCGTATGGCAGTCGAACCCAATCGGCGGTCATGCCGTCCTGCGATTCCACGGCGCGAATAGCGATCGTGTAGTCATAGGTTCTCTCGTCGCCCATAACTCCTACACTTCGGACCGGCAACAAAACGGCGAAGGTCTGCCAAGTCTTGTAATACCAGTCGGCAGCCTTCATTTCATGAACCACGATCGCGTCAGCTTCGCGCAGGACGTGCAGCTTCTCAGGCGTCACTGCACCCAGACAGCGAACGGCCAATCCAGGGCCGGGAAATGGCTGGCGATGGACCATTTCCTTGGGCAACCCTAACTCAGCACCCAATTGCCTCACTTCATCCTTGAACAGGCGGCGCAACGGTTCGACCAACTTGAATTTCAGGCGCTTGGGCAAGCCACCGACGTTGTGGTGCGACTTGATCATCGAGGCTGGATTCCCAGCAATCGGCACCGATTCGATCACATCGGGATAGAGCGTTCCCTGGGCCAAGAACCGGGCATTGCCAAATTGCTCCGCGCAGGCGGTAAAGACCTCGATGAAGGTTTTCCCGATGATCTTGCGCTTTTTTTCCGGGTCGGTCACGCGGTCGAGGCGCTTCAGGAAGAGGTCGGTGGCATCTTCATAGTGCAGACGCATTTTGAAATGTCGGCCAAAGACCTCCTGAACCACTTCCGCTTCGCCCCTGCGCAAGAGCCCATTGTTGACGAAAATACAGGTCAATTGGTCCCCTACGGCCTGGTGCAAGAGGGCTGCTGCAACGCTGGAGTCCACGCCTCCACTCAATCCCAAGATCACCTGTTCCCCGCCAATTTGTGCCCGCAATTCTTCAACCGCTTGATCAAGGTACCGGCGCATGGTCCAGTCTCGACGACATCCACAAATTCGATGGATGAAATTTCCTAGTAATTCGCGACCGAGGGGTGTGTGGACGACCTCTGGATGAAACTGAATGCCATAGAGATTTCGCGGCCGATTTTCAATGGCGGCATACTCCGAATTGGGGGTGGTCGCTACGGTTCGAAACCCCTCCGGCATTTGCGTGAGCTTGTCGCCATGGCTGTTCCACACTTGAAGGGTTGCTGGCAATTCAACAAAGAGCGGACAGGCTGGGTCGACCACGGTCAGCGTCCCTTTTCCGTACTCACGTTTGAGTCCGGCCTCAACCTTTCCTCCCATGAAATGGGCAAGCAACTGGACGCCATAACAAATGCCTAGCACTGGGATTCCCAGGGAAAAGATGGCTGGATCGGGCAAAGGGGCCGCTTCGGCGTAGACACTGGACGGACCACCCGACAGAATCAGGCCCTTCGGCTGTAACTTGGCAATCTCGGCGGCAGGCGTGTTAAACGGGAGGATGGTGGAATACACTTGAGCTTCCCGAACACGGCGGGCGATGACCTGAGTGTATTGGCTGCCGAAATCGAGGAGGACAATAAGTTCGTTCATGATTGACCCAAAAGGTATGTTTTGCGCCGCCGCCCCGGGCTTGGCGAGTGAATTGTGCATTCGCTCTTCCTTGCCATTCTGGCTCCCGATAGGCTGATTGCTCTAGAACATGTTCAATCGGGACATTTGGGACAAATTCTGCGAGCGAGCCATTGTAGCCATGATCTTGGCCGCCGTGGTATTGAATGCGATATTGTTTGGCGGTGTTCTCCATCCCGAATTGGGATTTCCCGTCCTGATTGCTCTGATGGTCTGGTTGGCGCGGATTTGGATTAATCCCGGCAACCGCATTCTCTTCCATCCGGTCGTCTGGCCCTTGCTGGCATTTACTGCCTTCGCCATGTGGAGGGGACAGTCGGCCACCGTCCCGTATGTGGCTCATCAGGCCATCGTCCACTTGGCACTCGGCGTCATTACGTTCGTCGTCAGCCTCCAGAATCTGCACCGCCAGGAAACCGTCCGATGGATGGTTCATGTGCTGGTGGCTGTCGGTTGCTTGATAGCCGGCTATGCCATTCTGCAATTATTGAGCGAATCGGATTCAGTCCTCTGGCTGCAACAACCGGCGGGTTATTCCAAGCGAGCTGGGGGCACCTTTGTGAATCCAAACCATTTGGCCGGTTTCCTCTGTGTCATCTTGCCGCTCGCGTCCGGTGTCGTTTTTTTGGGTCGGGAACCCGTGGTCGGCAAGGTTTTCCATGCCTACGCGGCCCTCGTTATGCTGGGAGGCGTGGCGGTCACCATGTCGCGCGGGGGATGGGTCGCCTCAACGGTCGGGCTCAGCCTATTGGTGGGCTACATCCTTTCCCGGCGTTCCGAATTGCGGATACCTGCCACCATTACCGCTGCTGCTCTAGCAGTGGCGGCGATCAGCTATCTTGGCCTGGTCGAAAAAGCCAAATCGCGAATTCTCAACCTCTCGGGCGAGGGGAATATCGATGCAGGGTCCTCCCGTATCTGGCTCTGGCGGCCCGCTCTGGCAATGTGGCAGGACCATCCAGCCTTTGGGGTCGGTCCCAACCATTTTGATGTTGAGTTCGCTGCCTACCGACCGTGGCAAATCCAGGTCCATCCGGCTTACACCCATAACGAATACCTGCAGATTCTTACCGACTATGGCGTCATCGGGACATCCCTCGCGGCCGCAGGAGTCTTTCTTTTTGCCCGCAGCCTTTTCCGCACAACCAAGTTTGTCGAACGCGGTTTCGGAGAGGTCGGGCAGCGTCTCAGCAACCGAAGCGCCCTGTTTTTTGGTGCGGCGGCAGGTTTGGGCGGGCTGGCATTCCATTGCTTGGTCGATTTCGACCTACAGATGCCTGCCATCAGCTTGCTTGCAGCACTTCTGGGCGGTGTGCTCGCCGCGCACCTCCGTTTCACGTCGGACCGGCTTTGGTTCCAACCGAATTGGATTTGGCGACTGGTCGTGACCGTCGTTGGACTGGCCACGGTTGCCCCGCTGGCGCAATACCTCGGCACGGCTTCCAAGGAGGCCCACCATTTGAATCAGGCAACTACCGCCAAGCGTATCGACGCCACCTTGCTGGGACACCTGAAAGCGGCTGCGGAACTTGCCCCAGGCAATCCCCGAACCGCTTTTGAGCTGGGCGATAATTATCGACGCCTTAGCCTGGAGGGTGAACGCGATTGGAAAACCAATGGTGCCGAGGCCATTCGCTGGCTCGAACGGAGCATCGCGTTGAATCCCCGTGACCCCGAATATCTGCTGTCGCTCGCACGCACGCGGCAATGGATGGGAGATACGAACGGCGCAGCCCGGGACTTCGAGCATGCTCTAAAAATAGGTCCCAATTTGGTCGAAGTCGCCAATCATGTGGCTTGGAACTACCTAAGCCAGGGCCGCACCAACGAAGCGAAAGCCTTGTTCGACCAATCGGTGAAATGGAATTGGTACAATAACTGGATGGCGATTGCCAAGAAGGCTGAGTTAGAGGCGAAAGGATACCGCTAGCCCTCCATTGAGGTTCGCAAAGAGGATGTGACCGTTCATCCCCTGTTCAAATCCCCGACGATAGCCTACCGTGCGGCCCGTGGCGCTCGTCCGCATCCTCATCGATGGCTACAGCCTACTCCACGAGTGGAGAAACTTGGCCCCCGGTTCATCGCGTTTTTCCGCCGCTGCGCGAGAGGCGCTCATCGCCATCTTGACTCAGTACGCCGACGCTCTCACGACTCCGTTGACTCTCTTTTTCGACGGTTCAGGAGCCCCTCCTGGTACGCCCAAGGCCCATTCGAGTCCCAAGTTGGAGATCATTTTCTCGCCCGCCGGTCGTACCGCCGATGATCTTATCGAACGAGTGGCTTATCGACTTAGGGAGTATGGGGAAGTATTGGTGGTTACCGACGACTTAGTCGAGCGCGACACAGTGACCGGATTCGGCGGTCTTTCACAGAACTGCGCGGCATTTATCGCCGAAGTCGAATCCGTTCTCGGCGATTTCAATCGTGATTTGGCCCGCATCAACCGGCGCGAACGGGACCGATTTCGCCGTGGATAGACCTTTCCCGCATGTCACGTAACAATTTGATGGCAGCCTACTTCCCGGCTCGCACCGTAGGCGATGACGGGCGTAACCTTTTTCGGGCTGGTCGTTACCTGCCCATCCTTTCATGAATCCGATTCGCGCGTTCCGTTTACTGCTTTGCGTCATACTTTTCTGCGATCTCTCCCTTGTTGATGCCTCCCCAAAAACTCCGTATCTTCATCCTCCGGCAGTCAATGAATACGCCCAACATAACCCGGCAGGTACGACGATCCTTTCCAATGGTCGGTATCTAACCCCTGCTGGCCACGCCTACCCCGTCAGCCGCTGGCCGCATGGCCTGGCCATGACGCGTGATGGTTCCACCCTGTTCATAGCCTGTGCCGGGGTCGGTCAATTGGTGACCGATTGGCAGGGCGACAAACCTCAATTTCGTGAGCTTCTTCCCCCTAAAAAGAACAAAAAACGAGGTGAAAACAGCGGTGGCGCGGATTTTTCACCGGATGGCAAAACCTTGTACTGGAGCGGAGGGGATAGCGGAACCGTTTATGTCTTTGATGTTGCCAGCGGGAAATCCGTAGGCGAAATCCCCCTGAACCGAGCGGTCCACGGCATCCCTGAAACCGACAGCTACGCAATTGACGTCAAGGTCAGTGCCGATGGCAAATACCTCTACTGCGCGGATGTAGCCAATTTCAGAATAGCCGCCATCGAAACTGCAACCGGGAATCCCGTTGGATCGGTCGCCGGCGGTCGTTATCCCTACGCCTTGGCCGTGGCACCGGAGCAAGTTTACGCCGCGAATATCGGTTTGTTTGAGTACAAGGCCATCCCCGACAGCTCAGACAAGCGGTTCGACAATCGCGGATTGACCCGTCCTCCGTACGGTTACCCCAGCAAGGAAGCAGTCGAAGGAGTCGAAATGGAAGGGCGCAAGGTTCCCGGCCTGGGATTTGACAATTTGCCGGAATCATTCTCGGTATGGGGATTTGATGTTTCCCATCCGGATACCATCCGGGTGGCCAGTCGACTCAAAACCGGGTTGCTCATCGGGGCACCGTCAGACAACGGAAAGACCGTCGGTGGCAGTGCGCCCAACTTTTTGGCGTTGTCGGGCGGTGCACTTTTCGTTTCGAACGGCAACAATGACCTGATCGAGCGAATTGACCGCCAGCAGAACAAGGTGGTTAAGCGCCAACGGCTAATCCCCTCTCCGTTGACGGCGGGATTGCGCGGGGTCAGTCCGGCTGGAATGGCAGTATCTCCAGACGGTACGCGGTTATACGTAACAGAAATGGGCATCAATGCGATCGCCGTCCTGGACGCTGAGACCTTGACTGTCCTCGGTCACATCCCCACAGCTTGGTATCCTTATCGGGTAACAGTTTCCCCGGATGGCAAAAAGCTTGCGGTCATCTGCTTTCGCGGCTTTGGAAACGGTCCAAGCGCTGGAAACCAAATTCCCAAGAGTGATTTCCTCTATCTGCGCGGTGTTCTCAGCGTGTTGGATTCACCATCTCCCGAAGCGCTCAACACCTTCACTGCCCAGGTTCTTACGAACAATGGCTTGCTCGACCACGAAGCCGACCGGGCGGCTATGTCGTCACCCGTGATTCCATCGGTTCCTGGGAAGGCGTCAGAACAAATCAAGTACGTGGTCTTTATCACCAAGGAAAACCACACCTACGACACTATCTTTGACCATATCCCCGGGGCCAACGACGACCCCAGCCTCCTGCGATGGGGCTATCACCAGACCTTGACCGGAAAGGGTGTCCCCACGCTGACGAACGTAGCAGTGATGAAGAATCATAACTCTTTGGCCCGACAATTCACGGTCAGCGACAACTTTTACATGGAACCCGAGGCTTCTGGAGTTGGCCACCGTTGGCTGGTCGGGGTTCAACCGAACAACCTCATGCAACTGAACTACACCGTCGGTTGGCATTTCCAAAAGGAAGGGCATTCCCCCGGCCGCCGCTATTCGATGGGATCAAATGGTTCCCTCATTCCGGAGGACTATCCCGAGGCTGGGTCCATGTGGGACCACTTGGCGCGGCACGGGGT
>CAILNN010000354.1 GCA_903835555.1 uncultured Verrucomicrobiota bacterium | reverse complement strand
TGTGCAATGCAATTGCGAATCGCATACTGGGCGTATGACTCAATCAACGATTACCGACCGATTCCAAACCACCATCCCGGTTGAAGTGCGCCAGGCGCTGAACTTGTCTCCGCGACAGCGCGTTTCCTACGAGGTGCGTCCGGATGGTTCTGCTGTCATCCGACCCGTTCCGCACCTGGATCAGTTGTTCGGTAGCGTGACGCTGAACCGGCCAGTGGCATCTGTCCGCGAGGAGAAGCAGGCCGCTAGCGGTGCCATGGCACGTGATGCCGCTTCTGAAGGGATGCCATGAGCACCAGGTATCTCCTCGATACCAATTTACTTCTGCGCTTTCTATCCGGTCAACCGCCGGCCCAAGCCGAAGCGGCTAAGAGGCTCTTCTCCCAAGCCGCCGCCGGGGATGTGATCCTCGACGTTTCACCCGTCATCGTTGCCGAAGCCTACTACACGCTCACGTCATTTTACGGCGTCGACCGCAAAACCGCCGCTGAGCAGATTTCGCTGCTAATACAGCAGTATGGCGTCAGGCTTCGCGACGCCGACCAGGTATTCGGGGCACTGCGGTTGCTCCAGACAGCCAAGATTGGATTCGCCGACGCATTCCTCGCGGCCGGTGCCATGGCCGAAAAAGTGCCCGTCGCATCGTTCGATCGGGATTTCGACAAGCTCAAAGGCATGACCCGATTTGAACCGACAGTTTGACTCACATTCAGGGCCTAGCTTGGTTCCTCCGGGAACATTTGCCACAGCGATATCATGCCCCTTGTCATTTCGAGACAGGCCATGGTTTTGGTATTGGCTTTCGCCGCTGATTCAGGGGTTAATCGCTCGCCATTCCACCGGGACGAATTACCTTTTCTCCCGACGACATCCTGAATCCAAACTGCAGCGGTACGCGCCATGGCTGAGCCCACCAAACCGGAATTCCTCGTTGGAGTCGACCTCGGCGGCACCAAAATCCTTGCCGGCGTTTTCTCTCCTCAACTCAAGTTGCTTCAGACCGCCAAGCTAAGCACCAAATCGGATCGCGGCTTTGAAGCTGTAGTGGAGCGCATTGCACGCTGTGTTCGCGACGCCGTCGACGAGGCGGACCTAACGCTCAAGCAGGTGCGCGGGATTGGCATTGGTGCCCCGGGAGCCATTGATCCCGAGACGGGGGAAGTGATCTTTGCACCCAACCTCGGCTGGAAGAACAGTCCCCTCAAGAAACGGCTGGAGAATCTGCTGTCGGTTCCCGTATTCACGGAAAACGATTGCAACCTAGCGACTTTGGGCGTGCACGAGGTGGAATTGAAGGGGCGTCCCCGGCACATGATGGGTCTCTTTCTCGGAACAGGTGTCGGCGGCGGACTGATTCTGGACGGCAAGTTGTATGGTGGATTCAACCGGACAGCGGGTGAAGTGGGTCACATGGTGATTCTAGTGGGCGGACCTCGCTGCGGTTGCGGCAACAATGGCTGTTTCGAGGCCCTGGCCAGCCGAACGGCCATCTTTCGCGAAATCCAAAAAGCCGTGAAGGAAGGTCAAAAAACCGTTTTGACGGAAATGCTCGGGCCGGATTTGGCCGACATGAAAAGCGGTGACCTCCGAAAGGCTCTTCGAAAGGGGGATAAGTTGGTGGGAAAGGTGGTGGAAGACGCCGCCGAATACACGGGAATTGCCGTAGCCAACTTTATCAACGTGTTTAATCCAGAGGTTATTGTCCTTGGCGGGGGCGTCATTGATGCCCTGGAGGATGAAATGATGTCGATTATCACGGAGACCGCGATGGACTACGCGATGGCAGGCACTAGCCGAGGGATTGAGATTGTCGCCACGAAACTTGGCGACAACGCGGGAATCCATGGTGGAGCGGTCTTGGCGCGGCTTCGAACAAAATAGTTTCAACGAAGGACAAATCGGGGCAGCAGCGGGATACAAGTGTCCTGCTGCACAGCGCGTGGGTGGGACTGGCCCTTGCAATTCCTCGAATTCGGCCTTTGCTGGTTGGGCATGCGTGCGCTAATCGCGGGTTGTGGCTATTTGGGGACCGCTGTCGGTTCGCTTTTGGTAAAGGCAGGACATGAAGTCATCGGATTACGCCGCACCGAGGATGCATCGGACGAGCTCTTGCGGGTTGGGATTATACCTGCGCTGGGTGACCTCACGGATATCCGATCGCTCGAATCCCTCTCTGGCAAATTCGATTGGGTGGTGAATACCGTCTCATCTTCCCGGGGAGGAGCGGATGTTTACCGGGCGGTTTACTTGGAAGGGACGCAAACGATGTTGGAATGGCTACGGGGCCATCCACTCAAGCGGTACGTCTATACCAGTAGCACCAGTGTCTACGGACAAACTGACGGGAGCACGGTCGATGAAGACTCAGACGCCCAACCGGCAACCGAAACGGGCGCTATTCTGCGTGCAACAGAAGACCTGCTTATCCAAGCTGCGAACGAGGGTATCCCCACGACCATCCTACGCGTTTCTGGGATTTACGGCCCCGAACGCGGCCATTTGTTTCGGCAGTTTGTCAACGGTGAGGCCAGAATCTCAGGCGAAGGGCATCGTTGGATGAATATGGTTCATCGTGACGATGTTGCCACGGCGATCCTGGCGGCCTTGGAAAAGGGCCAAAGCGGCCGGATTTACAACTGCACCGATGATGTGGCCGTTACTCAATTGGAGTTCCTTCGCTGGCTTTCTCAACAATTCAATCGGCCACTTCCTCCCTCAGCCACTGAGGAGGCTGCCACCCGAAAAAAGCGCGGCGTTACCCACAAGCAGGTCAGCAACCTGCGTCTCAAGAGGGAATTGGACTGGAATCCAGCCTTCCCATCCTACCGCGAGGGTTATGCAGACGACGTGAATCGCATATGCAAGGGGTTGGGTAGGACATCCGCTTAGGAAAGCTCACAGCAGAGTTTCAGCCGACTTGAACATCCCCGGCAGATGGGCAGTCTTAACCCGCGCATGACGTTATCGCCTGAGCTCGCAGCGGCCGCTTTTGATTCCCAGTCCCGAACGAGAATTATCTTCGGCGCTGGTGCAGTGGCGCGCCTGGGCATCTTGGCCCGGGAGCTGGGAATAAAACGGGCTTTGCTGGTGACGGACGCCGGAATTGTTGCTGCGGGCCATGCGGATCGGGCAGAGGTGGCGCTGGGTGCAGCGGGAGTACAGTTAGTCCGGTACGAGGCGGTCCGGGAGAATCCGACGACTACTGACGTTTCGGCATGCCTGGAGGTGGCCCGGAATTCAAACATTGATGGATTCATTGGCCTGGGTGGGGGAAGTTCCATGGATACCGCGAAGGGAGCGAATTTCCTTCTGACCAATGGCGGCGAGATGAAGGATTACTGGGGGGTAGGTAAAGCCCAATTTCCCCTCCTACCACTCATTGCTGTCCCCACAACAGCGGGCACCGGCAGTGAATGTCAGTCGGCCGCCTTGATCGCCGATCCAGTGACGCACCAAAAGATGGCCTGTTTGGACCCAAAGGCGGCGGCACGTATCGCTTTGTTGGACCCGGAATTGACTCTATCGATGCCGCCGAGAGTAACCGCTGTGACTGGAGTCGACGCGATTGCCCATGCGCTCGAAACAGCGGTGACGACCCGTCGAACGCCCTGGTCGGTCATGTATTCCCGGGCGGCATTCGGATACTTGGTGTCCGCATTTCCGCGTGTCCTGGCCAATCCACGAGATATAGAAGCACGCTCAGAAATGTTGCTCGGTTCGGCATTCGCGGGCCTGGCCATCGAAAACTCCATGCTCGGAGCCGTTCATTCGGCGGCCAATCCATTGACGGCCCATTTTGGTATCGCCCACGGAGTTGCCGTCGGGCTGATGTTGCCTTCGGTCCTCCGCTTTAATTCGGTGGCTCCACAAGCCCGGAGCGAATACGCCCGCTTATTGGGGGGTACTGGTAACGGTGCAAGTGAAGAGGCCCAGGCCGAGCGTCTGATCGCGACCATCCACATCCTCCTGCGCGATGCAGGAATACCCGAAAACCTTGCGGTCGCGGGAGTAACCAAAGACAGCGTGCAAGTGATGGCTCAGGAGGCAGCCCAACAGTGGACGGCCAAGTTTAACCCGCGACATGCCTCGATTGACGATTTCATCGGGCTCTATCTTGCGGCCGGTGGCTGGGCGGTGGATTCCTAACTCCCAGTCCAGCCCATTGAATAACGGTGGCCTCCCCCTCCAAGGGGGCGTTTCACAGGTCCGTGGTGCAATTGGAAAAATCGTTGGACTGATCTTCTGGTTGCCTATTCTACTTAAATAGGAAGAGAACTGCTGAAAATGTTTGGGTCGACCGATTGTATCTCCACAAATGGGAGGACCCCTATGACGGATGAATAAACCGTGAGGCAATCACCATTTCATAAAGTTAAAGCCTTCCAGGGACTCAGAACCGAATCTCATCCAGAATGGTATCGAGTTGAGGGCCAACGGCCGGACTTTAACAATCGTATTATCAGTTATGATATATAATATTAATCAATCATGCTCCCAAAGAGTTGACGAAGTTCTCGCCCTGATATCCTCGGCCAGGCAGCGGGCGTACCACACGATCAACGCCGAATTGGTGGGACTCTACTGAGAGTTGGGAAGGTCCATTTGCATCACGATCGAAAGCACCGAGGTTGGGACAGCGTAGTCCCTGAACTAGTGTCGTGTTTCCGAAATAGCATGGAGGTTGTTGGGTCTAAAATGCCCCAGGGCGAGGCGCTAGCATGCCCGCCAGAGGTCTGTGACCGACGAGCAAGGAACCCCTGGGGCATTTTAGACACATCCCGAAGGGCCGCAGCTTTTTTCGAATGCGACAGTTGAAAAACCGGACTTTGGCTAGCTCGACAAAACAAGCCAGAAAGGACAAAAAGCTTCAAGCCCTCCACGTGTCCTTCGGTGCTACCCGGGTGCACATTTCATCACAATGTGCCCCATCGTCCAGCCTTGCCCCCACCCGTTTTGGCTGGCACAGACACACAAAGCGATTCTGAAAACACGCCCTAAGCTAATTGGCATCCCAACTGCTGCGACCTTCACCGCGAATCGAGGAAGCCTTTAGTTGGCCGTCGAATTAGCCGAAATGTTGGTGGCCGAAAACATAGTTTCCATCGGTTGGACATTAAGTTGTCGGTCGGACGGTCTCCTCGAATCGATTAGCGCTGTTACTCCACCATTTTTGGCGAATTTTGCCTCTTGATTAATGATGACGAGGTTTTTGATTTCTAGAAAGATATCCATCGCGGGTAGGCGTTGTCGCCTCTACGCGGCGGCTGTTCTGGTTTTTGTCTGTGCCAAAGTGTTCGGACAGGTCACGAACAATGCACCGTCTCCGACGGGTGTTTTAAGCCTCGCGGATGCAAAACAGGCCGCCTTTGAGCGCAACTGGGATTTATTGGCCGCCAAGAGTGGCGTCGACTTGGCGACGGCCCAGTTGGTCATCGCCACCGAATTCCCCAATCCAACGGCGTCACTTTCGACTTCCAAGATCGGTAGCCACGAAAGCGGAACCTCCCTTGGTAATGGCGTTTGGTCGCGCAGCTACGACACGATTGCCGCCGTCAGCCAATTGATTGAAATCGCCGGCAAGCGTAGTTCGCGAAAACTAGCGGCTCGTGCTGGAATTCTTGGAGCCAAGGCTCGCTTTATGGACGCGAAACGCACTCTGGACCAAGGCGTTACGAAAGCCTATATTAACGTCCTTCTTGCGGAAGCCAACACGAGAATATTGACCGAATCTGCCGGTTATATGCGCCGGGAAGCGGAAATTGCCGTGCAGCAATTCAAAGCTGGAGACATCTCCGACTCCAACAAGAAATTGATCGAGATCAATGCCGCGCAGTTGGAACTTCAAGCCAAGCAGGCCGAAGCTGCTGAACTTCAGGCGCGATTGGCTGTGGAGGTTTTAATGGCTGTTTCAAGTCCCAAAGGTCAGTGGAAAGTGGCGGAGAAACTTGAAGAGTTGGCTCCCAAATTGGAGCCGCAGTCAGTCACCCCGCCTATTGGCAGTTTACGACCTGATGTTCTTGCGGCCGAGGCCGATTTACGGTCCGCCGAAGCCAACTTAAAACTGCAGAAGGCTCTCCGCATTCCCGATCCGACCGTAAGTATTCAGTACGAACACAACCCTCCGAGCGGGGGACCCCCGGTTGATACGGGCGGTATTGGCGTCTCTTTCCCGCTGCCGCTGTGGAATCGCAATGGAGGCAATATTAAAGCTGCCCGGGCTTCAGTGGCCATCTATGCAGAGGCCCTGGGCAAGGCCAGAAACCAGGCGGCAGCTGATATCGCCGTCGCACAATCGGCTTACGATGAGGCCTCCTCCCGCTCGCGCCGTTATCGGGAACAGGTTGCCCCTCAATCAGCAAAAGTCCGCGATTCCGTTGCGTTTGCCTACGAAAAAGGGGCCGCAAGCCTCCTCGACTTTCTCAATGCCGAACAAACGGACAATGCCGTCCGTTTGGCTGTCGCCCAAGCCCTTAGCGATGCCGCCAGCTCGGCAACGGACTTGACGGCCGCACGCCAAGTCCTGTCGGAAAAAGAACTCAACGCCCATCCATGATTAAGAAATTCCACGTCATAGACCGATTAACCAACTCGCGGTTACCATTCCATCTCATGACCCCGCCCCGGACCATCTGCCGGATTTCCGCCTGGATTGTGCTTCTTGGGGTTTTGGGTTGCAAAGAGGCCAAGCCTGTTGAGGTGGCCGAGGTACCTGCGCCCAAAGTTGAAAACGAAAGCGTTATCTTTCAGCCATCGGCTCCTCAATTGACGGCGCTCGCAGTTGAGCCTGTCACGCCCCGAAACTTGGCAGTGACCCATGCGACTGGGCGTCTTTACTGGAACGACGAAAAGACGGTTCGAATCTTTACCCCGGTTGCCGGACGCGTTACTGCCATTTTGGCCGACTTAGGGGCTCCCATCTTGGATGGTACTGCTCTCGCAGAGATTGACTCGCCAGACTATGCAGCGGCCTTGGCGAACGCTCGAACTGCGGTAGGCAACTTGATGGCCGCCGACCGTGCCTTTACCCGCACCAAGGCCCTCCTCGCCCATGGTGCCTTCGCGCAGAAGGATGTCGACGCCGCCGAGGCGGCTTATGTTTCTGCCCTGGCCGAACGGGACCGGGCTGCCGGTGTTCTCGCCAATTACGGCGGTCGCGAGCGGATTAATTCGGAATTGCAGCGGGCTGAATCCGATGATCGAACGGAAGCGAGCGCCGCAGGTTATGGCGGAGTTGTCACGCCGACCAATGTTCACTCGCATTTTGTCCTCCGCAGTCGCATCGCGGGAGAGTTGGTCGAACGCAACATCAATCCCGGTCAGGAAATACGGCCAGACATGATGCTCGCGAGCTTTCAGCCGGTGATTTCACCGTTGTTCGTCGTTAGTGATCCCACCAAATTGTGGGTTCAGGTGGATGTTGCTGAAGGAGACCTTCCTGCGCTCGAAGCTGGACTGGCTCTTCGGATCACCTGCAAAGCGTTCCCTGGGAAGGTGTTCGATGGGGTCATCGACAAGATCGGCCAGTCCATGGACCCCTTCACCCGGACCGTCAAGGTGCGAGGCACCGTGAATAATCCGGACCGCTTGTTGCGAGCTGAGATGTACGTGGTTGCCGATGTGGTGCGGTCGCTTGCCCAAACTCCGACCGCCGGAGTCAATGTTCCGGCTCGTGCCTTGTTCATGAAAAATGGTGACTCCTACCTTTTCGTCGAGGAATCACCCGGCCGGTATAAACGAGTCAAAGTGAACGTCGGCGTCGAAAAGGATGACATTGTTCCCGTTTTCCAAGGTTTAAACCCGGGACAAAAAGTTGTTACCGAAGGAGCCCTATTGCTGCAGTCGGTCCTGGAACCCGCCTCCTGATGGCCTTGGTGCATCGCTCATTCGCCTCCAGATCCCATCCCTATCATGATTCATAGGTTCACTTCCAGCATCCTGCACAGCCGCGCGGTTGTCCTGATGCTGACGGTCGTTTTCATCTTTTTCGGCGTCGTCGCTTTTCAGCATCTTCCCGTCGAAGCGTACCCCGACGTGACCAATGTCCGTGTTCAAATCCTCACCTTGTTCCCCGGGCATGCTGCTGAGGAAGTGGAGCGTCTGGTCACCATCCCGCTCGAAAATGTTCTAAACGGAATTCCCAAGCGCATTTCCATTCGCTCGATTTCTCTGTTTGGACTTTCACAGATTACCCTGACCTTTTCTGACGACGCCGATAACAATTTCGTGCGCAACGCAGCCAACCAGCTGCTGGGTACCGTCCAGCTTCCCCCCGGTGCCCAGGCTGGTTTGGGTCCCAACGCCACCGCCATCGGTGAAGTCTACCGTTATACGTTGCGGGCTCCGCCAGGCTACCCTGCTGAGGAGTTACGTGCGGACATGGATTGGATTGCTGAGAGAAAGATGCGCTACGTGCCTGGCATCGTTGATGTCAATCCATTCGGCGGAAAGACCAAGCAGTATCAGGTGCTGGTCGATCCTTTAAAATTAAAGTCCTACGGGATTAACCTCCAGCAGGTCTACACGGCCTTGTCCAGCGGCAATGCCAATGCCGGTGGTGGTTACGTCGAACACGGCAGCGAATTGTATATTGTCCGTGGGCTGGGATTCGCTCAAACCGTCGGTGATATCGAGAAAATCGCCGTTGCCTACGTCAATGGCACGCCGGTTTATATTCGAGACGTCGCCGCTGTTCAGATCGGTCATGCTCTTCGGCTCGGGCGAGTCGGGAAAACCGAAGCCAAAGACGGCAAAGTTATTCGGGACGAGGACGATGTCCCCGAAGACATCATCGTCATGCGCCGTGGCGAAGATCCCCAGCAGGTTTGCGAGCGGGTTGATAAAATGGCGGCCAACATCAATGACCACTTCCTTCAAAACGGGGTCAAACTGGTGCCTTACTACAATCGTTCGGCCCTCGTGGACCGGACCGTTCATACCGTTCGCCACAACGTGATTGAGGGCATCACTCTGGTCGTGCTTGTGCTGACGTTATTCCTTGGTCTCGGTAACTGGCGGAGTGCGCTGGTGGTCGCCATGGCGGTTCCATTTTCACTGCTTGGGGCGTTCATGTTGCTCGATTTGCAACACATTCCCGCCAATTTGATTTCGATGGGAGCGATTGACTTCGGTATCATTGTCGATTCATCAGTCGTCATCATTGAAAACGTCCTCCGCATTTTAGAGGAAAAAAAGGGTAAGTCGGTATCGTTAAACGCGGTTATTTCCGAAGCTGTTGCAGAAATGGGGCGTCCGATTTTCTTTTCGAAGGTGATCCTTCTGACCGGCTTTATTCCCCTTTATACTCTTCAGCAGGTGGAAGGTCGTATTTTCAAGCCAATGGCCATGACGCTCACCTTTGCCTTGATTACCGGCACGATCTTTGCGCTCGTTGTTGTTCCGGTACTCGGCAGTTACGCCTTGCAGGGAGGCAAGATGGCCGAGCATGAATCCTGGATCGTCCGGATGCTGATCCGCGTTTACAGGCCTTCCCTGGATTTTGCTCTGAAATCCCGATTCTTGGTCTACCTGTTGGCAGTCGCTTTGCTGACAGCCGGTGGTATTACCTATGCCCACTTGGGCACGGAATTCCTTCCCAAATTGGATGAGGGCGATTTGTGGGTACGCACCTTTGCTCCGCAGTCCATCTCTCCCTCTGAATCAGCGAAGATTGTCCAGAAAGTTCGTCTGCAATTGGCCTCTTTCCCTGAAGTTCGCTATGTCGTCAATCAAACCGGCATGCCGGACGACGGAACCGACGTCAACGGATGGGACATCACCGAATACAGTGTTGGTCTCAAACCTCGCGAGGAATGGACCACGGCCAAGGACCGCGACACGCTGGTCAGGTTGATGGACAATAAACTCAAGGAGACCTTCCCAGGCTTGGATACCCAGTTCAGCCAGTACATTGAAGACAATGTGAACGAGGCCGTTTCGGGGGTGAAGAGCGAGCTGGCTATCAAGGTGTTTGGCAAGGACTCGGCGGTCTTGCAAAAGCTGTCCGACCAAATTGTTGATATCGTGGCAGCCGTCCCGGGCGCGGCAGATGTCGCCACCGAGCACTTGATCGGCCAACCGCAAATCCAAATCAAGATCGATCGAGGAGCGATCGCCCGCTATGGATTGGCCATCCAGGATGTGCAGAACGTGGTCGCGAGCCTGATGGGTGGCCAGGTGGCCAGCCAAGTCCTGGAAGGCGAGCGGTCTTTTGACCTGGTCCTCAAGATGGCACCCGCCAGCGTGCACGATATCGAATCGATTCGAAATGTTCCGATTTACGGGGCCAATGGCGAGCGGACCACGCTGGGCAGTCTAGCCGAGGTCGTGGCCCGGCCCGGGGCCGCTCGTATCTATCGCGAAGAGGGAGAGCGTCGTTCGGCGATCAAGATTTCCGTGCGCGGTGGACGGGACATGGGGTCGATGGTCGCTGAGGCGCAGGCCAAGGTGAATGCCCAGGTCAAGCGTCCCCCCGGTTATCGATTGGAATGGACGGGGGCTTTCGAGAATGAACAGCGTGCCGAGCGCCGTCTAGCCGTGGTCATGCCCATCACGCTCGCGGCTATCTTCTGCCTTCTTTTCATCGCTTTCGATTCGACCAAATTCGCGACGCTGATCTTGATGAACGTTCCTTATTCGGCTGCCGGCGGCTTGATGGCTCTGCCGTTTGCCGGTCTTAACCTCTCCGTGGCCGCGCTGGTTGGCTTTGTCGCCTTGTTTGGCGTTTCGATTCAGAACAGCGTCATCCTGGTCAGTCGCGTTCGCGAATTGCGGCGTGAGGGCTACGATGTCATGAGGGCGATTCGCGAAGGTGCCGCTTCGCGGGTACGTCCGATGGTCATGACGGCCTTGATGGCCATGCTCGGATTGCTTCCCATGGCGTTGTCGAAGGGCGTCGGGGCTGAAACCGCCCGCCCGTTCGCCGTGGTTATCATCGGTGGCCTCGTTACGGACACCGTTTTGACGCTGTTCATTCTTCCGTTGCTGTACCCATATTTTGAATCGAGTGCGGATAAACGGATGTCTGCCTCCAATCTCAAGGAACATCACCGAACCAACCCGGGATTCCCTCCTCCGATTCATTCGGCTTAAACGCCTGATTGGTTTCGCACCCAAAGAGCCCTTCTCAGTATTTCTGAGGGGCTCTTTTTGCTTTTGGTGATCTTCCCCGCTTATTTGGGTTAATCACCATCTGAAGTCTCGCAATACTTGCGCGACGAAGGGCGTTTGCCGATTATCTCCTGTCGGTTGTCGCGGAAAACCAACCGATTTCGGTCTATCAGACTGGTTACAAAAACCGCATGACGTTTACCATTACTCAATCGCTTACTGAATTTGGTGTGCAATTGCAGGCCCGGCTTGCCCGATTCTCCGACTCTGGTGAAATCACGGACCTTGACGAGACCGCATTCGACCAAATGGCTCGGTCTCTTTTTGGCCTTCAATATCAGGCAAATTCGGCTTATCGGGCGTGGTCGGATTCGCGCGGAGTTACTCCTGGTTCTCTTCGCCATTGGCGTCAAATCCCATTGGTCCCGACTGCCGCATTCAAAGAAGTCGACCTAACCTGTTTCGATTCGTCGGCTTCTACTCGATGTTTCCACTCCAGCGGGACTACTACCCAAAGGCCCAGTCGTCATTGGCACCATTCCGAGTCGCTAGGCCTTTACCGCGAATCGTTGGCTGCTTGGTTTCGATATCATCTATTCGCCGAAGAGGAACCATCCGATGAATCCAGTCGCTGGGAGTCGGATGGACGGATTGCCATTATTTCCCTGACTCCGCCCGCAGAAGCGGTACCGCATTCTTCCCTGGCTTACATGATTGCCACGGTAATGGAGCGATTTGGAGCCAGTGATTCCCTTTCCATAGGGACATTGGACAGTCTGGGAAATTGGGTATTGGATACCGACCGATTACTTTTTGCCCTCCGTCGCTCTCTTTGCAGCAATCGTCCCATTTTATTGGTCGGCACAGCCTTTAACTTTGTCCATTTCCTGGACTTGGCCGAAGAACGCAATCTTCGCTACCGACTTGCTGTCGGATCGCGGTTGATGGAAACCGGTGGCTATAAAGGTCGCTCCCGGGTTTTGGACCCCGAAATACTGCACTCGGAATTGAGTCGCCGTCTCGGCATTCCCCGAACCCACGTGATCACCGAGTATGGTATGTGTGAACTATCCTCCCAAGCCTACAGCCATCGAGTCGGGGAGGCATCGGGGGCGGGGAACCAATTCCCCCCTTGGACCCGCATCCGGGTTCTATCACCTGAAACCGGAGCTGAGGTTCAAGACGGCGAAATCGGGGTCCTGGGAGTCTTGGATTTGGCCAATACCTGGAGTGTCCTGGGCGTGCAAACCGGCGATCTTGCCATCCGCAACGGCACTCGTTTTCGCCTGGTCGGACGCGTGCCGCAAACGGAACCGCGCGGTTGTTCCCTTCTCACGGCCTAGACCATCATGCAACTCCCAACGCTTCCCAACCTTTTCCTGGCCGATCTTCCGCCCGAGGCGGCTTTGACTCCGGCTCTGGTTCGCGATGCCTGCATATCGGTTAAACGAAATCGGGCGCAATGGTTGTTGCGACGTCGCACCCAGGAAATGGTGGACCTCGTGGCGTACAATGCCGACCGATGGCTTCAGCCAGACTTTTCTTTTCGCCGTTTGGCGCTCCAGGTCGGCTCTACAGAAATGGGGTTTAGTCCCCCGACCATGGCGCGAGGACTTGATGCCTTTTTCCGTCAATTGACCCATGACCATCTCCAGGGTTGGCTGGTTCAGGATTTGGGAGAGGCACGGCGCCTCGATGAATTTGCCGCTCCACCTTCGGAACTCCGCCATGGACGTCTCGCTTTGGCTCGTGGACCAGAATTGCTGGCACAGGTCGCCGCAGGCAATCTTCCGAGTTCGACTTTGCTTTTGATGGTGGCGGGACTCTTGTTGCGCTCGGGCCAATTCATCAAATGTTCCCAACACGCCTCGGTTATCCCTCGCCTATTTGCGCATTCGTTGGCGGAGTTGGAACCCAAACTGGGCTCTTGCTTGGAACTGGCCACGTGGCCGGGCGGGCACGTGGATTTGGAGTCGGCACTTTTCGGCGAAGCCGACTGCTTGGTGGCTCATGGAGGCAATGACACCGTGGAAGATATTCAGCGCCGGGTTCCTTCGACCTGTCGCTTGTTGTCCTACGGGCATCGACTGAGCTTTGCCTTCATCGGTGCCGAAATGCTGGGCACCTATCTGGCTCGTAAAGTGGCGGAACGGGCTGCCCACGATGTGGCTGCCTGGAACCAACAGGGCTGCCTCTCGCCGCACGTCCTGTACGTCGAAGACAGCGGGACCCTGGCTCCCGACGGTTTTGCCGCCTTATTGGCGGAGGCGTTGGCCAAACAGGAGACTTTGGAACCGCGCGGACCGCTTTCTCCCTCCGAATCCGCTTCAATCGATCAACGTCGAGGACTTCACCAACTGCGCGCCGCCCACCATCAGGCGCTTCATCGTGATGCAATCACGGTTCCCCGAGGCCCATTTTTTGAAGCGCCGTCAGCCGAAACCCAGGTTTGGGCAAGTGATGGTTCCACCGCTTGGACCGTTGTTTATGAGGCGGATCCGTCCTTTCGGTCTTCCTGCCTCAATCGTTTCATCTACGTCAAACCGTGCCGCAATCTTGGAGATGCACTGCGACGTGCGGAAGTCGTTCGCGGGCAGGTGAGCACAGTCGGTTTGGCTGCGTCCGAAGGTCGTGCGCAAGAATTGGCCCTAGACCTCGCACGCTGGGGAGTCTCCCGTGTTTGCCCTCTGGGCCGTATGCAGGAGCCGCCGCTTGCCTGGCGGCATGACGGACGACCTGCCCTGGGAGAATTGGTCCGCTGGACCGATTGGGAACAATGAAGCCCCGGCCCGTATTGGCCAGCCGACAGCGCAAATGCAGTTTGGAAACAAGCCCCAAAATTCACTATGTTTGAACTTCGCAAGACGTTTCAGATTGAAGCGGCTCACCGTTTGCCGATGGTGCCCTCCAATCACAAATGCTCCCGTTTGCACGGGCACAGTTTTGTCATTGATGTTGCCGTCGAAGGTCCCCTGGACCCGAATTTCGGCTGGGTCATGGATTTTGCCGACCTGAAAGCCGCAGTTCGTCCCCTCGTTCAAATCCTCGACCACTCCTATTTGAACGAAATACCCGGTCTGGAGAACCCAACAAGCGAAGGTCTGGCCATTTGGATATGGGACCGACTCAAACCCAATCTGCCCCTACTGTCGGAGATCAAAGTGGCCGAAACCTGCAATTCCTGCTGTATTTATCGGGGCGCAGGTGGAGTTATTTCCCCTTTGCGTACCAAGTAAGCCCCCCATCCCGTTTCTGAGGGGACCACCGGGAAAATATCGAAGACGACTTCCGGCCAGGCAGCTGTGTATTGCAAAATCGCAGCGGCATCGTCGGTCTCAAAGTGAACCACCGAACGACCGCCATGGACATCAAGGTACGCTTGGACGTTGGTGAAACCGGCGGGATAACGGTAAGTTTTTCGACGTCCGGCCAAATCTCCCATAAGACGGGCGTCTTTTGGATATTGTGCAATCGCGATATAATGCATGAACCGTTGGGGATAGAAGTTGCTGGCAACGCTACCCCGGACCGGAATCGAGGCAAGCTTCAATGCTCAATGTCGCTAGACGCCGGGCTTTCGGCGGGTAGTATCCGCACGTCATGTCAACTGTAACTCCCATTCTGGATGGGGCCGGACCCAAGAAGGTCAACCTTCGCCGGCCGGATATCATGCAGGCCGTCCAAGCCAAGGTCGTCGCCCACTACCGAAGTGAATTGGTAGAGCATATCCGAGTCAATGGCGGTGTGCTCAGCGCGTCGGGTTTGACGGTCAAACTCGCCAAGGAATTCGGTTTCTGCTATGGGGTGGAGCGGGCCATTGATTTGGCCTATGCCGCACGCCAACTTTTCCCCGATCCAATCCGCATTTTTCTTTTGGGTGAGATCATCCACAACCCAGAGGTCAATGATCAGATTCGTGGCCTTGGGATTGTCAGTGTTGCTCCCAAGCCGACCGATGACGAATTGGCACAACTTCAACTCAAGCCCGAGGACGTTGTTATCATTCCGGCCTTCGGAACGGAAGTCGGAACCCGGCGTCGAATCGAGGCATATGGCTGCCAGACCGTGGACACGACCTGTGGAGATGTGATGACGGTCTGGAAGCGCGTGCGACAATATAGCCGGGACGGGGTGACCAGCATCATCCACGGAAAAGCCAAGCACGAGGAGACCAAGGCGACCACCTCTCAAGCCACGGCTTATGGCACTGGACATTATCTGGTTGTGTTTGACCTGAACGAAACCGACTATGTCTGTGATTATATTCTCCGGGGTGGGGACAAGGAGGAGTTTCTTCAGCGATTTAAGGGAGCCTATTCCCCTGGTTTTGATCCCGAAAGGCATCTGGTGGCCGTGGGCGTGGCCAACCAGACCACCATGCTACGCGGGGAAACAGAGGAAGTTCAGCGGCGCTTTCGAGCCGCCATGCTCTCCCGCTACGGGACCGACGGAATCGGCGAACACTTCCGGGTTTTCGATACCATCTGCGGGGCCACGCAGGATCGCCAGGATGCCCTTGAAAAGCTCCTGCGCGAGCCGATGGACCTGCTGATTGTCGTTGGCGGTTATAACTCTTCCAATACCTCTCATCTGGCGGAAATGGGCGAAAAGGTTCTTCCGACCTTTTTTATCAAGAATGCTGCCAAGATGGAGTCCGCAACTCGCATTCGCCATTGGAATCAACACATTGCGCAAGAACTTGAAACCCTCGATTGGTTTCCCGTGGATCGTCCTGTCAATGTCGGGATTACCGCTGGTGCGTCTTGCCCCAACAATCTGATCGAAGATACCATCAGGCGTTTGTTTGAATTTCGCGGATTAAGCGTCGCAGACGTCCTAAATAATTAACAACAACTATTCTTTTGATTCTGTCCACGGATGACATTTTTTCCGAAGGACAGACCGCTGATTTATCCCAGCCATCGCTCAAACCCTCTGATTTTCTACCATGACCACGCCACAGATTCTTGGCTTGAAGAAGTCATTTGGCTTCGGCGACCGCCTTGGACTCGCCACTCCCGGGCATTTGGCCGCTGTTCGCCAATTCCCCGATTTCGCCCCAATTTTCGCCCAGCAGAGCATTCGGGAAATGACGCGGACCCGCCGGTCTCCTGCTGATGTGATGACCGCCGCCCAGACCGCCCTCGAAAAAGTCGGTTATCTCGGCATTTGGGGTGCCGATGCCGACCATTTGAAAACGCCGGAGGATGTCGAACGAGTCGCAGCAGCGGGCTTCTGCTTCTTCACCATCGATCCAAGCGCCGGTGTCGATAACCACGCCGACCACATGGATGAAGCGGGACTGCGAGCGGCAGTTGAACGGTTGGAAGCAGAGGGTTTGTTCGCCGATTTTTCCTGGCGGGACTATTATCTCGACCGCGTCTTCTCGGTCGGACACGGAATCGTCCTTCAATTTGATGAGGAAACCATCCTCCGAGCCATCGTCAAGTACTCTCGGGCCACAGCTATTGCCGCCACGCTCGGCGAATCGATTGTCCGATGTTCTGCTGGTCGGCCTTATGAAATCGAGGTGTCCGTCGATGAAACGGACGCTCCTACCACACCGCTGGAGCATCTGTTTTTTGCCCTGGAGCTGAAGCGGCGTGGCATTGAGAATCTCGTCAGTTTGGCCCCCCGGTTTATTGGGGAATTTGAAAAAGGAATCGATTATCGCGGGGATTTGGTGCGTTTTGAGGCGCAATTGAGACTTCACGTGGCGGTCGCGAAATTTGCCGGACCTTACAAGATCAGCGTCCATAGCGGCTCCGACAAATTCACCGCCTATCCGGTGATCGGACGCGTTTGCGGACGTCATCTTCATGTCAAAACAGCAGGAACAAGCTATCTTGAGGCCCTGCGGGTCGTCGCCCGGACGAAACCCGATTTGTTCGCTGAAATCGCTGCGTACTGTCGCGGTCGGTTCGATACCGATAAGGCTTCCTACCACATTTCAACCACCTCTCAGGACATTGCCGCGCTGCCGGCGTTTCAGGGTCCGGAAGAGGAGGCGATTTACCTCAATGAAACCGCCGGACGCCAATTGCTTCACGTCACCTTTGGCAGTGTCCTGACCCAGGGTATCGCCGCGAACGGACGACCTTTTCGGGACGCTCTTTTAGAGTGCCTGGTCCAGGAATCCGATTTGCACGCTGAATTTCTCTCCAACCACTTCATCAAGCACCTCTCGCGGCTCAACGCCGGCTGAGCCCATTTCATGCTGACTGTCTCTCGTGTCGAAAAATCCTACGGCGGGCGACTGCTGTTTGCAGACGTCAACCTCACCGTCAATCGTGGGGACCGCATCGCCTTGGTCGGTCCCAATGGCGCGGGCAAATCCACCCTTTTTAAGCTGATCTTAAAGCAGGAGGAGCCTGACGATGGCCAGGTCACCTTCCAGCGGGGCAGTTCGGTCGGCTTTTTGCCGCAGGAAAGCGCCCCCGTTGGCGATGAAACAGTCCTGGACCTGGCGTCCGGTCGTGCTGGTCTGACGGCGCTGGATGAGGCCTCCGAAGACGATTGGCAATACGACGACGCCTCCGATGGCACCCAGATCGCTCGGGCTCGCAAGATTCTTCAGGGACTCGCTTTCCGCGATTCCGATCATGACCGACCGGCGCGGACGCTTTCGGGCGGGTGGGTCATGCGGGCCCACCTCGCCCGGTTGTTGGTCGCCCAGCCGGACCTGTTGATGCTCGACGAACCGACCAACCACCTGGACTTGGAGACACTGATGTGGTTTCAGGATTACCTCCGGAATTATCCCGGAGCCATCCTCTTGATCTCCCACGACCGCGAGTTCATCAATCATCTGGCCAGCCATATTGTCGAAATCCGGCAGAACCGCATCTGGCGCTATACGGGCAATTACGACTCCTTTCTGGCGCAACGTCAGGCGCAACAGGACCAGCAGTTAGCCGCGTATAAGAATCAGCAGAAGGAAATCGAACGATTGATGGACTTTGTCGTTCGATTCCGCGCCAAGAACACCAAGGCCACTCAGGCCCAAGCCAAGCTCAAACAGATTGAGCGGATGGAAAAAATCGAGCCACCGGAAGCGCCGGCAGCGACTGTCGATTTCAATTTCCCCCAGCCCGAGGCCAGCGGTCATCGTGTTATTTCCCTGCGCAATGTCCACTTCGCCTACGGTTCCCACGTCATCTATCAGGGAATTGATTTTGAAGCCGTTCGCGGCGACCGCATGGTGTTGGTCGGCCCCAACGGTGCGGGAAAATCGACCCTGCTGAAGCTTCTCGCAGGTGTTGTGGTTCCGAATACCGGGGAGCGAGACCTCGGTCTCCGAGTGAATCCCGGTTATTTCTCCCAGTATCGGACGGAGATGTTGAAAGCCGGACGAACCGTCTTGCAGGAGGCCCTGGATACCCCGGCATCGGTCACGGAGTTGTTTGTCCGCACGCTGCTAGGGTGCTTCTTGTTCACCGACGACGCGGTGTTCAAGAAGGTTGACGTTCTGAGCGGTGGTGAAAAAAGTCGTCTCGGGTTGGTCAAGCTGCTTTTGAATCCGCCGAATCTCCTGCTGATGGACGAACCGACGACCCACCTCGATATGGCCAGTATCGATGCTCTCGTCGCCGCCCTGAAAAAGTACAACGGCTCGCTCGTGTTTATCAGCCACGACGTCTATTTCATCCGGGCATTGGCCGCCAAGGTGATTCACGTGAACGCGGGACGGCTGACACCGTATTCCGGCGGTTACGATTACTTCCTGGAGAAGACCCGTCCGACCTCAGCCCGAGCCGGTCTGACTGCAGGGCTTCACAATGCCCGACCCGGAGAACGACCCGCTGGAAACCAAGCAGCAGCCCCCGAATCGCGACTGAGCCAAAAGGAACGGCGGGAACAGTCGGCCGAAGCCCGGCGAGCGGTGGGGACTCAAAAGCGACAGGTGGAGACGATCGAGGCCAAAGTAGTCGAGTTAGAGTCCAAACAAGCCAGCTTGACCCAGGAGCTCCAAAGCCCTGCGGTCTACTCGACCCCGCATCGATTGAATGCCGTCAATCAGTCGCTGCGGGAAATCCAGGCGGAACTCAATCGCAAGACCAACGAATGGGAATCGGCTGTTCAAAAACTGGCGGAGCTCGAACGGATCGAAGCCGGGGCGAAATAGGCGATCATACCAAGCCGGTCACGAGAACCGGTCTTCAGTCCAAGGATCAGCGGTGTTGGAATATCCGCGAACCTCCCAAAAACCGAGGATATCCCGGTCCATGAAGGTGATTTCTCGAATCCACTTGGCCCCCTTCCACGCGTAGCGTTTCGGCACGATCACTCGCGCCGGGCCGCCATGTTCTTTCGGCAGCGGCTGTCCATTCCAGGAATGGGCAATTAACACGTCGTCATCCAGGCAGACCCCGATCGGGTTGTTGGTCGAATAGCCGTCGTAACTTTTGAAAAAGACATGGGTCGCAGTCGTCTTGGGCCGAACCAAGTCTGCCAGAGTGAAAAAGGCCACCCCTTGAAACAACATGTCGAACTGGCTCCAGGTGGTGACGCAGTGAAAGTCGCTGACGTCGCTGAACTGCGGCAATGCCATGAATTCCGACCAGGAAAGCGTCACCGGATTTTCGACCTGCCCCCCGATTTTGAGCGACCACTGGTCCGGGCCGACCTCGGGCTTCACCCCGAGATCAAGCACGGGAAAGTTATGGACTTGGCGCTGACCGGGCGGCAGGCGATTTTCAGAGCGCACCGTCGGCTTCGCCTGGCCGGACATCTTCCGAGCCCAACGTTCCTTTGCGGCAATGTAAGCCTCTTTCATTCCGTAGACTTTGCAGCTTAAGTCTAGGGACGCAACCCTTACCCAAGCGCCCGTTCCTACTGCAAGACGGCAGCCCGAGGCGAGGGTGTTTTCGGGACGGTGGTAGGGTGACCCTGTTGACCCATATTTCGCCCCTTCAGGGCTGATTCGGTTTTAGGGCCATTAACCCAGAGCGATGCTCTGGGCTATCGCATTCCGCCCCTTTGGGGCTGACGGTTGAGCCTGCTGGGTCGCCGTTTGTCTCCGGCTAGGGTCGTACCTTCCAAATGCATCTTGAAAACGGTCCCTATCGAACAGGGAACCTCTCGGTTGTGAAACGAGGCCATTCATTCCCAGCCCCAACGGGGCGAAATGAGAAGCCGTTGCTAATCGTTTGAGCCCTGTAGGGGCGGAATCGAAAGGTCTGCACAACGGTCTTGGACCAGTGAAGCTTCGAGTAAGCCACGCCAAGACGCTAAGACGCCGAGAAAAATGCTAGGCCGTGTTTTCTTTGCGTCTTTGCGCCTTTGCGTGGTCCAAATGCTTTGCGCCTCGTCCCTACCTGTTTGAGCTGGCGCAAACAGACAAAGCCATTGCGGTGCGCCGGGTTCGATCTCGATGGACAAACCGGTATTCAGAATCATTATCAGCAATGGTGAGCTATGAATGATATAAAGGCAGGCCGGTTCTTGCTCGACGAGTACGATTTTGTCATTGGTCCTGACTTGACATTGGAAACATTCAAGACCATGGCGTTAGTTATATCGGCGCACTCTGAATCGGACGGATACTCTTCGTTTTCATTTGAAGGTTCAATTGCAGGGACATCGATGGAATTCTTTATCAGTTTTCACTCTGGCAAGATTCGCTTGGTCGGCTTTTTCCCCAAACTTGGGGAAAACAAGGAAGACTGGAGTGAAGTACCCAGTGAAAATCAAAAGGAATTTCTGGATCTCTGGCTATTGGAACACGCTGGAACTTCTCCTTCTGAATTCGATTGGGGAACAATCGCTGTGGAACGTGACATCAAGAACAGCGAGTACGGCATCATTATCGTTTATAAGGCTGAACCGCAAGCGCTAGCAGAAGCGACGAAGGACCCTCTGCAATAATAAATGAAAATCGTAACTACTAATAATAATTAACAATCAACAAGTAACATGAAAGCAAACATTCAGCGAAAAATGGAGACTGTTTTCAGTTATCCATTTCTTCAATCAGTGGGTAGGTCTCTACCGCCGTCTTTAACGGCAGTAAACAACTGGAAGGATGCGGACATGGTTTGCAGTTCGTCTAAGTGGGAAGCATGCCAACTCATGGCACGCAATGGGATGGCGTGATTCGTAGTGGGCAGTTGGTGGTCTTTTGAGAAATACACAGTCCAATGCGCCTCTTGCGTTAGGGAGCAAGAGGATGTCCGCCAGGTCTTGGAGTGCGCCAGCCCTCTGGCGCTTTGGAAACGGCCGTAAAATCGACGGCGGCAGGAGTTCACTGGAGCGCTCTTCAGGTTCCGTGGCAAAAAGCGGTAGAGGACAACCGCAGTCCAAGAAGCTGCCTTGCGCTATCGATGTCCGGGAGACCCGCCAACCCTGTGGGCTTTGACGACAGGTGAGCTCGCACCTTTCCAAGGAGCAGTTGTACTTCCTTTTGGAGCTTCTCGAGGACACCTTCCTTGAATCCACCGCACATGGACGCCGCCATCAAACAATTTGAGACCTGCTTTGGCCGATCACCCCAGCTTGCCGCCGCTGCCCCCGGTCGGATCAACCTCATGGGCGATCATGTGGATTACTGCGGCGGTTTCGTCCTGCCCATGGCCATCGATCGGGAGACCGTTGCCATCGGCAGCCCCCGAAATGACTCCAGCATCGAGGTCTTCAGCACCTTCCATCAACAACGGTGTCTATTGGACCGGAACCGAACGGCCCAGACTCCAGGCGCGGCGAATTGGGCCGCCTATATTCGCGGGGTGGTGGTTCTGATGGAGGAGGCGGGCATTCCGGTTCCGGGCTTCTCCCTCTTGATCGATTCCAACGTTCCGCTCGGTGCCGGCCTCAGTAGCAGTGCCGCCCTCGAGGTCGCAGTCGCCACCTTTCTCGAAGCATTGACTGGCCAGATACTCGATCCGTGGTTTAAAGCGAAACTCTGCCAGAAGGCTGAACACGAATTCGCCGGAGTTCCCTGCGGCCTGATGGACCAAATGGCGTCGGTTTTTGGTCAGGCCGGAAAGATTCTCCTGTTTGACTGCGATCGCCAAATCCTGGAGCTCCACGAGTTTCCGGTTGATCACGTTTCTGTGCTCGCACTCGACACCGGGGTCCGTCACGCGCTCGGTGCCTCCGAATACCCCCGTCGCCGGGCCGATTGCGAACGAGCCGCTGCCCTTCTGGGCCTGTCGTCCCTCCGCCACGCGACCCGCGAGCTGCTGGACGCGAACAAGCATGAACTGGGACAAACGATCTATCGTCGTGCGAGTCATGTGGTCTTCGAGAATGAGCGAACCCGCCTGACCGCTGATGCCCTCGGGAAACGCGATTGGTCCGCCTGTCACCGGCTCATGGCCGAAAGTCACCGTTCCCTGCGCGATGATTTTGAAGTCAGTTGTGCTGAACTGGACGCCGTCGTGGAGGTCGCCGCTGAAATCGGATTGGATGGCGGCGTTTACGGCTGCCGGATGACCGGGGGCGGCTTCGGGGGCAGTTGCATAGCCCTAGTCGATCCGAAGCGGCAGGAGCAAATCATTCGAACATTGGACCACGGCTATTCACGGTTGACGGGCCGCCAGCTCAATGTGCTCGTCACCCAACCAGGTCCCGGAGCACGCCGACTGTTCTAAAGAAGAAATCTTATGATAGCGCGTAACTGATTGATATAGAGCGACATGGGCGAGACTCCATCGAGCCACGGGCCTTTCCCCGTCCTTCCCCGGTCCAATCCC
>CAILNN010000353.1 GCA_903835555.1 uncultured Verrucomicrobiota bacterium | reverse complement strand
CGCCCACAGTGGATAAGGACCGAACTGTCTCACGACGTTCTGAACCCAGCTCGCGTACCGCTTTAACCGGCGAACAGCCGGACCCTTGGGACCTTCTCCAGCCCCAGGATGCGATGAGCCGACATCGAGGTGCCAAACCGGGACGTCGATGTGAACTCTTGGTCCCGATCAGCCTGTTATCCCTAGCGTACCTTTTGTCCGTTGAGCGACGGCAATTCCACATTCCACCGTCGGATCATTTGGGCCTGCTTTCGCAGCTGCTCGACTTGTAGGTCTTGCAGTCAACCGGGCTTTTACCCATACGCTCGACGCACGATTGCCAACCGTGCTGAGCCCAGCTTCGCGCTCCTCCGTTACCATTTGGGAGGAAGCCGCCCCAGCCAAACTGACCTGCACGCACTGTTCCCCGCCCAGCTAATGGGATCGAGGTTAGACTCCTAACTAACAAAGGGTGGTGTTTCACATTTCGGCTCAAGCACAACCGAAGCCATGCCATCGAAGCCTCCCACCTACGCTAAGCATCATTAGCCAGAAGACAATACGAGCTTACAGTAAAGGTGCATAGGGTCTTTCCGTCCTACTGCGGGTATGCGGCATCTTCACCGCAATTACAGTTTCGCCGAGAACCTCTCCGAGACAGTCGTTCAGTCGTTACAAGATTCGTGCAGGTCGGAACTTACCCGACAAGGAATTTCGCTACCTTAGGACCGTTATAGTTACGGCCGACATTCACGGGGACTTAGGTTCAGAGCTTCGCCTTGCGGCTAACCCCTTGCCTTGATCTTTCCGCATTGGTCACTTGTCACACCCTATACGTTGTCTTCACGACGTGGCAGAGTGCTGTGTTTTTGTTAAACAGTCGCTAAACGCAATTTACTGTGGCTCACCGAAGTGAGCACCCCTTTTCCCGAAGTTACGGGGCTAATTTGCCGAGTTCCTTAGAGAGGGCTATCTCGCGCGCCTGAGTGCATTCACACTCACCCACCTGTGTCGGTATACGGTACGGGCAATGAAGGAGACGACACGTGGTTTTTCTAGACGGCACCAAGACCCACTTGCTTCGGATTGCTCCTAGGCGGAGTCTATCAATGACTCTGTGGGGCATCGTTCCGCGTCACACGCTTTGCTCTTCATCGGCGCCAGAATATTAACTGGCTGTGCATCGATTACGTCTTACGACCTCATCTTAGCTCCCGGCTAACCCTGGGGGGACGAACCTGGCCCAGGAAACCTTGGGTTTACGGCGACCAGAATTCTCATCTGGTTTATCGCTACTCGTGTCTGCATTCTCACTAATCGTCGCTCCACTTCCCCTTCCGGTTTAGCTTCACTGCAACGATTACGCTCTCCTACCAATTCCGGGGGACGAATCCCCTGGAAGTCCGCGGCTTCGGTATACTGTTTATCGCCAATCATTTTCGGCGCGACATCACTCGATGAGTCAGCTGTTACGCACTGTTTAAATGATGGCTGCCTCTAAGCCAACATCCTCACTGTTTATGTAACGTCACATCCTTTCCACTGAACAGTATTTGGGCACCTTAGCCGGCGGTCTGGACTGTTGCCCTCTCGACGATGGAGCTTATCCCCCACCGTCTGACTGCCGAGATAATGGATCCCGAGGAATTCGGAGTTTGATTGGTTTTGGCATCCTGGTAGGGACCCTAAGCCATCCAGTGCTCTACCTCCTCGGTTTACTTGCTCGACGCTCGCCCTAAAGCGATTTCGGAGAGAACCAGCTATCACGGGGTTTGATTAGTCTTTCGCTCCTACTCTCAAGTCATCTCAGGATTTTTCAACATCCACGAGTTCGGTCCTCCGCCAAGTGTTACCTTGGTTTCAACCTGCTCAAGAGTAGATCACCTCCGCTTCGGGTCTATTGCCAGCCACTTGTCGCGCTTTTCACACTCGGTTTCCCTTCGCCTTGGCCTCTGGCTTCGGCTCGCGACTGACAATAACTCGCAGACTCATTATGCAAAAGGCAGGCCGTCACTCTTTCGAGTTCCGACACATTGTAGGCAGGTGGTTGTAAGATCTATTTCACTCCCCTCACCGGGGTTCTTTTCACCTTTCCCTCGCGGTACTTGTTCACTATCGGTTGCCAGGTAGTATTTAGCCTTATCCGGTGGTCCGGACTGATTCACGCGAAGTTTCACTTGCATCGCGTTACTTGGGATACCCTCGCTTGGACTTTCTTCCGCTCACCCGGCTATCACGGTCTCTGGCTGGCTTTTCCAAGCCATTGATTGGTTGATTATCCTCACTACATAGGTCCCTCAACCCCAGCGAAACAAGTTTCGCTGGTTTGGGCTCATCCGCTTTCGCTCGCCACTACTTACGGAATCACGTCGTTTTCTTTTCCTGGGGTTACTGAGATGTTTCACTTCACCCCGTTTTGCTCTCTCCCAACTATGAATTCGTCAGGAAGTTCCCTTTCGGGTGGGTTGCCCCATTCGGAAATCCATGGGTCAAAGCCTGTTTGCGGCTCGCCATGGCTTATCGCAGCTAACCACGTCCTTCATCGCCTTCTGGCACCAAGGTATTCACCGCCTGCCCTTAGTAGCTTGGTAAAATTATCACTATCACTATCACTATCGAACTTTATCGTTTTTGAACTTATCGTTTTCGAACTCTATTGTTCTCTAAGTCTCGCTTTTGTCTCTTTTGTTCTCGGTGTACTTCCCCGTGTTCCATTCCCTGTTCGTCTTGGTTCAGTAAAAAACCAATTCGTTCAGGAGCAAGAACACGTTCTTTACCCCTTCTCTTCTTCTATCCATGCAACTTTCAAAGAACAACCGCAAATCTGGACCTCTCCCCGGCATGAACACCCTTTGTGTTCACTCGTTGAAGGAGTGGTGGGCTTGACTGGATTCGAACCAGTGACCCTGCGCTTATCAAGCGCATGCTCTAACCAACTGAGCTACAAGCCCGAAATCTTTCCAGTAACCGAGTTTTCAATTCGGCCACCTGCTTTTCTTCCCTTCTTACGAAGAGTCTCTCAATCTCTACCGACGCCGGTGCGCTGGTGGAGCTGAGGAGGCTTGAACTCCTGACCTACGGCTTGCAAAGCCGCCGCTCTACCAATTGAGCTACAGCCCCACGTCACCGCATTCTCCTTGAAATTCTGGTTGTGCGACCAAGGGTCATTTTTTTCCATCGGTTCCAATAAATTGGCTCCGATTAGGAATGCCATCCCAAAGGATTGGCATCGACCATTGCCGTCAGACTGTTACATCTGCCGACCATGTCCTCCGTAGAAAGGAGGTGATCCAGCCGCAGGTTCCCCTACGGCTACCTTGTTACGACTTCATCCCAATCACCGCTCATACCTTATCTATCCCGAGGGCTATCTTCGGGTACAAACGGCTTTCATGATGTGACGGGCGGTGTGTACAAGGCCTGGGAACGTATTCACGGCGCCGTAGCTGATGCGCCATTACTAGCGAATCCAGCTTCATGCCGTCGAGTTGCAGACGACAATCTGAACTGGGCTCGGTTTTTAGGATTTGCTCCGCGTTGCCGCCTTGCTTCCCATTGTACCGAGCATTGTAGTACGTGTGCAGCCCTAGCCGTAAGGGCCATCCTGACTTGACGTCATCCCCACCTTCCTCCTCGTTGAAGCGAGGCAGTCTGACTAGAGTGCTTCCCTTTCGGGAGTGGCAACTAGACACAGGGGTTGCGCTCGTTGCGGGACTTAACCCAACATCTCACGACACGAGCTGACGACAGCCATGCAGCACCTGTGCAAGCTTTCCTTGCGGAATCATCACCCTTTCAGGCTTTTACTACTTGCATGTCAAGGCTAGGTAAGGTTCTTCGCGTTGCATCGAATTAAGCCACATACTCCTCCGCTTGTGCAGGCCCCCGTCAATTTCTTTGAGTTTTAATCTTGCGACCGTACTCCCCAGGCGGCGCACTTATCGCGTTAGCTTCGCCACAGACGGGGTCGATTCCATCTATAGCAAGTGCGCACCGTTTAGGGCCAGGACTACCGGGGTATCTAATCCCGTTTGCTCCCCTGGCTTTCGTGCCTCAGCGTCAGTACTTGTCCAGAGACCCGCCTTCGCCACTGATGTTCCTCTCGATATCTACGCATTTCACTGCTACACCGAGAATTCCGGTCTCCCCTCCAAGACTCTAGTCAGATAGTATTCGATGCATTTTCTGGGTTAGGCCCAGAGATTTCACACCAAACTTACCTCACCGCCTACGCACCCTTTACGCCCAGTAAATCCGAACAACGCTCGGGACCTCTGTATTACCGCGGCTGCTGGCACAGAGTTAGCCGTCCCTTCCTCTTCCGCTACTATCAACAGACAAATTGTTCACTTGCCTGCCTTGTTCACGAATGACAGGGGTTTACGAGCCGAAGCCCTTCATCCCCCACGCGGCGTCGCTCCATCAGGCTTTCGCCCATTGTGAAAAATTCTCGACTGCTGCCACCCGTAGGTGTCTGGACCGTGTCTCAGTTCCAGTGTGGCTGGTCGTCCTCTCAGACCAGCTACCCGTCATAGCCTTGGTGGGCCGTTACCCCGCCAACTAGCTGATAGGCCGCGGGCTTATCATGAAGCGCCAGGCCTTGCGGTCCCCAGCTTTGGACTTTCATCCACATCCGGTATTAGCTCGTCTTTCGACGAGTTATTCCAGTCTTCACGGCAAATTACCCACGTGTTACGCACCCTTGCGCCACTCTCACCCTTGCGGATGAGCGTTCGACTTGCATGTCTTATCCACGCCGCCAGCGTTCGTTCTGAGCCAGAATCAAACTCTCCGTTCAAAGAATTGACAGAGGTTTCCACCCTATGCCAGGCCTCAATTAAGAAACCAAACATTCAGGCTTTTTCCTCGTCGTAGTTAACTAATTAACTAACCATCTTTTCATTCGCCTCAGTTCTATTCCACAAACCGCAGGGTTTAACCCGCGCTTGTGTTTTTAAACCAAGGACTTCGTGGAAGCTCTTTTCAGAACTTCCGACCTCTTAGTCGCACAACCAAAATTTCAAGGAACCCTCTCGGAAACGAAAAGCATCTAGTGATTAGCTTCGAAGCTTTTGGTCAACCACCTCGTTTTCCGCTTTGTAGCACCCGAAACTGTTTTGTAACATTCTCGTTTCCTACGTTTTAGACGACGAATTTACCCCAACCGATTTTTCGACAAACGAATCTAGACCGATGAATTAACATCAACTTCAATCGCTTGCTTCACCTCAGTTGGTGGCCGACTTGCATGTACCGAAAGAACGAGAAAAGAAATACGCCACGAGCCCCTCTCGCGCAAGGGCTTTTCGATGTTTTTTGGTGCCCGCGAGTTTGTGGTGTCCGTTTTATGGCATGTAAGTCCCTTGTTGATAATGGGTTGAATTGTATCGATCTATTTTCGAGAGAGATGCGATTTTTTTCCGGTGTTTCCTATTCTTGCGGTTTGGAATGATGGTTTTTTGGTCCCAGAAGCTGTTTGAGGTGACATTTCTCCCCCTGAAGCGGGCTTTCAGCCCTTTTGGGACATTGACTGCTTCCCAGGCTGCTATGGGACCGCGCCTTTGGCCCTCCCGGAATAGTTTCTTTGGGCGTCGGAAGTTGCTGCAAACGGACTTGGCTTCTGAAGATGGCTGATCCACCGTCACAAAAATCTTTTCTCGCATGATTGAGGTCGACGGACTCACCAAATTGTATGGCGACTTTGCGGCAGTCCGCGACCTGTCGTTTGTTGTTCGTCCCGGGGAATTGCTGGGATTGGTTGGACCCAACGGTGCCGGCAAGACCAGTTCGCTGCGCTGCCTAGCTGGAATCATCCCGGCCTCTCAAGGGACCATCTGCATTTGTGGTCAAGACATCAAACTCAACCCTATCGGGGCCAAGCGGGAGATGGCTTTTTTCCCCGATGAACCGCGTCTTTTTGACTATCTAACCGTTCGTCAGCACCTGGAATTCACAGCCCGTCTCTACCAAGTGGCGGATTCCGCCATTCGGATTCCGCCGTTACTGGCTGATCTCGAATTGTCGGACAAGGAACATCAGTTGCCATCAGAGCTTTCTCGCGGGATGAAGCAAAAGGTCGCCATCGGCTGTGGATTGCTTCATTCACCAAAGGTCTTGCTCTTTGACGAGCCGCTGACCGGTTTGGACCCGCTGGCCATCCGTCGGATGAAGCAAACGATCCAACGACTGGGCAGGGAGGGAGCATCCATCGTGATCAGCTCGCACCTTTTGCATCTTCTGGAAGAAGTCTGCACCCATGTCTTGATTGTCAAGCAGGGGGTTCGCGTGGCCTACGGCACCCTGGGTGAGGTCCGAACCATGTTTGCGGCCCAGGGCGACTTGAGCCTGGAGGATGTCTTTGTCCGAATCGCCACCCAGGATGGAGCGGCATCGGGACCAGGCATTTCCGAACCGCCAGTCGTTCCACCGAAAATCCCCCCGGCATGAACACACTCGCGCTCATCCAGGCGTTGGTCTTTCTGCAAACCCGAACGGTGGCAAACAATATCCGGGTTCGCCTGAAGCGCTTGCGTCAGCCCAAATACATGGTCAGCGGTATTGTCGGCCTTGGATATTTCTATCTGATCTGGGGACGTCACCTCTTCACCATAGGCCGGACGACGCAGGCGATTCCTTCGCTATCCCCCGAGGCGCGAATTGGCATCCTGAATATTGCTACGGTCGTGGTTGCCGCGCTGGCGGCACTCTCCTGGATATTCACCAGTGGAAGGGCAGCGGTGGCCTTTACTGAGACCGAGCTGGCATTCCTGCTTCCTGCCCCGATGAGCCGGCGACTGTTGCTACGGTATAAAATGGTCAAATCGATGATGATGACCCTTTTCTCGGCTGTCATCTTTTCCCTGGTTTCTGGGCGGTTCGTTCGGGATGGGCATGCGTTTTTTCATATCATTGGATGGTGGCTGCCATTGGTCATCACCAACCTGCATAGCATGGCCGCGTCGTTCACGGTCCAGCGCCTGACGGATCGCGGATTAGCCAATTGGAAGCGCCGAGGGGCGGCGGTCGTCATCCTGTTGCTGATCGCGGGCGGCATTGGCTGGTGGGTTTGGACTGTGCCCCCTCCAGCACTGAAGCCTTTCCTATCGGAAGTTGGGAAGGCTCAGCAACCGGTCTCCCAAGAGTTGCAGGCCATGGGTCCGATTGAAGGTTGGTTTAACCATGCGGTGGGTGACGGGCCAGCGTATTGGCTTTTCCTGCCCGCGCGAATTGCGATCAAGCCGTGGTTCGCGACGAATTGGCTGGAATTCGCCGCTTCGGCCCTGGCTGCTCTTGGCCTAATCGGGGTATTGGGCTGGTGGGTGGAGAGCTCGGATATCGCCTTTGAAGAGGCCTCTTTGAATCGCGCCCGAAAACAGGCGGAGCTGGTTGCGCAGGTACGCGCAGGCAAAGGGGTCCGCGCGATCAAACGCAAACGAGTAAAGCCGCTATGGGAGTTGCGGCCTACGGGGCATGCCGTGGTTGCTTTTCTCTGGAAAAACCTAATCCAATCGGGATTCACCCGACGTTTTACCCTGACCCTGGCGGGAGTCGGTGTCGCCCTGATCATTGCCGCCCGGCTTGAATTGCCGGAGTGGGCGCAGTGGGCCATTTGGATTATGGCGATTGGCTTGGGGGCCCTTGTTCTCCTGGTTGGAGGATCGTTTTGTGGTCAGACGCTCAGCCGCGAGTTGGAAATGATGGATGTCTTCAAACTGTACCCGCTTCCCGGCTGGCAGATTGTTGCTGGTCAACTGGCGGGGGGAATCGCGGTCATGACCCTCTACGTCTGGGCTGCTTTGGTCGTAGCGATCGTCTTTCTGCCCGATAATTCGGATTTATCCCAAATGCGGTCGATGCCGATGATCGCCTTGGCTGTCTCGCTGGCGGCGATTGTGCCGCCGCTCGGTTTCGTCAATGCCCTAATACCGGCGGCGGCGGCCATCTATTTCCCCGCCTGGGTTCGAGCTCCAAAAGAGGCTCAAGTGGGATTCGAGGTTACGGGCCAGCGGTTGCTGATGATGCTCGGGGTGGTTTTCGTGCTATTTTTCGCACTCGCTCCATCGGCAGTCGTCGGCGGGGCAGTGGCCGGTTTTGGTTCTCACTTCGGGTATCCGACGGTGTCGATCTTCTTTGGAGGCCTCCTCGCCGCCGTCATCCTGGCGGTCGAAGCGGCGGTGGGTGTCTGGTTTTTGGGGAGGCTGTTCGAGCGGTACGATAGTTCTTCGGAATAGGAGAACCATCCGTGCTGGGGTTCACAAGGACCGAAGGCATAGTCCATGGGAGTCGAGACATCCCAATGGTCGGATCCTTCTTCCCGGTCTTTGCACTGCCCCAATTACTAAACACTGTTTCATTTGCGTGTATCATGAGCCACTAATAATATTTCGCATATGCATGAAAACGAAGTAGCCCGAGAGGTCGTGGACTCGGCGATCCAGATTCATCGGGAACTTGGACCGGGGTTGCTTGAGTCGGTTTATGACATGGTCATGGCGCACGAGCTGTCACGCCGGGGATTGAAGGTGCAACAACAAGTTCCAATTTCAATCGTCTATGGAAGCAAAACTTTCCCGGCCGCGTTTCGTGCGGACCTTATCGTCGAGAGCATCGTTCTCGTTGAGATCAAGTCAGTTGAGACTCTCGCACGGGTGCATTACAAACAAGTTGTGACGTATATCCGTTTGGCGGACCTCCGATTAGGATTGCTGATCAATTTTGGGGCAGAATTGGTCAAGGATGGCATCTTCCGCGTTGTGAATAAATTCGACGACGGCCGGTAGTATTCAGCCAGGAGCTTTGGCGTGCCCCCATTGATTTGGGTTGTTCACGCTAAGGCGCCAAGATGAACCCAGATACAGCCTCTTCCCTCGTCTCTTCCTTTGCGTCTTAGCGTCTTGGCGTGCCCCCATCGCTTTGGGTGGATCACGCTAAGGCGCGAAGACGCCAAGATGAACACAGACACAGCCTCTTCCCTCCTCTCTTCCTTTGCGTCTTAGCGTCTT
>CAILNN010000352.1 GCA_903835555.1 uncultured Verrucomicrobiota bacterium | reverse complement strand
CAACCTCCATGGCTTCTTTGCGGGATACCGGTCTGATTGCAAAACGCCCTCCCACTGTATGGCCATCCGCCTCGGTGGCACAGGCGGTGATCTCTGTTTGGGAAAAAGCGGTGGCCATGGCCCACATCCAACCATTGCGCTGGAGCCCACCCGTTCCACTGCGGATGCTGGGGCTGGTCGTCGTAACTGCGTGGATTGCACTTTCGTGGTTCTTTTTACTTCGCCTAACCCTTCAGTTTGTTCGACTCCGACGGCTGAAGCGCAATGCCGAGTCACCGGAACCCGAGGCGCTAAAGGTATTTCAAGCGATTCAGTCAGAATTAGGCATCCAACGGACTCCGAGCCTTCTCGTCAGCGACCACATCACCATTCCGCTGGCAGCTGGTTTTTTTCATCCGGTTGTTTTGCTACCGTCTGATTTGGCGACTTCCCTCGGCCCAGGGGAACTCAGTGCCCTGCTTCGGCACGAGGTAGCTCATCTGGCTCGACGCGACGACTGGGCCAATCTCGGACAATTGACAGCTCAGGCATTGTTTTTCTTTCATCCTGCTGTGTGGATTCTGGCAAAACGCCTCAACGTGGAGCGCGAAATCGCCTGTGACGACCATGTGATTCAGTCTGCCTGCCGTCCGAAAGAATACGCACTTTTGCTTACCGAATTTGTCCGCCGCCGGTCCGGTCGCCCATTTGTGCCCGCTTCTGGTGCGTGGAGTCACCGCAGTCAACTCAAGGAACGAATCGATATGATTCTTAATTCACAACGCAACACCTCACCGCTGCCGTCCCGTGCCCGGGTCGGCGCACTCACCCTCGGGGCAGTCATTCTGGCATTGGCCGGGCTCCGTATTGGCCCCCGGATCGCTTTGGGGCAAACTTCCGTCGCCGCTCCGGCGATCAATCCAATTGGGTCCTCGGACTCAGGTCCGGTCGTGAAGGATGCCCCGACCCCGGGGGCACTTCCGGTACCATCCGTGATTCCCGATCCATTCGCTGCCGCGGTGGTGCCGGATCTCGCTCCCGTTCCGGCGGCACCGCCGACTGCTGCCGCTGTTCCGCTACCTCCGTCCCCTGGTGGTGCCCCTCAAGCAGTAGAGATTAACCTGCGCGCGCCGGTTCCTCCCGCCTCGGAAAGCTTGGAGCAACGGCTCGAGCGTTTGGAAAAATTGGTTCAGGAGCTTCTGAGCCGGGACGTGCTCATTTCGGGTGGAAAGTCGGGGAAATATCATGGCAAGACTTCGATTGACCTTGTTCAAAACGAGATTTCCACCGTCGATCAGACTGGAAATGTCCATACTATTCGAGTTTTGGGTGCCACTCCAGACGATGCCCGCCGTATGGCTGAAGTAACAAAGCAGATGGAGAAACAGGCACGGGCGCAAGCAGACCAAGCCCGTCGGCAAGCCCGGGAAGCCCAACAAGCAATGGAGGAAAGGCGGCGCGAAGCCGAGTTGGAGAAACAGGAAGCTGAGCGTGAACGAAAAGACGCTGCGGAAGAACAGCACCGTGAATTGGAAGAGCAACGCCGTGCCTTGGTGGAAGAACAGGCGGAACTTAAGCGTCGCATGGTTGAAATCGACCAGGAACTCGTCCGCCTAAAAGCTTCCAACGATAACAAGAACGCCGATCGCAAGTAAGGTTGGTTCCCCGACATGTTTCGCCAACTCCGAGGCAAACAGTATCGCCTCGGAGCGGGCCGCCTGAAACTGGAATGCCATGACTCTCCTTTCTCCTTCCCCTACCCCGCCTAAGACCCTGACTCCGGGTTCTCCCACGGACGAGCCGGCGGACCAGATTCATCTCGAATTCATTCGCGACCAGGCGACCTCTGAAGCGGAGAATGGAGCAGAATCGGTCGAAAGCTACCATCGTTCGCTGTTTCTCTATCGACACGCCCCAGAGTTGGAACGTTGGGAACAGCAAGCCCGTCTGCACGAGCACCGATTGCGTGGACTTGAACTTCAATTGGGCGAACTCGAGACACAATTGACTTCCCTGCCCCATCTTCTTGCGAACCCGCTGGCCTCTTCGGAAGGAGAGAACTCCATACCTCCCACCAGCACTCCATGGAATGGATGGGACGTCACCATGTTCGTACTCGCAGGAATCGGCGTGGTCGGGCTCCTTTTGTTTGGCATCTTCAACATTTCATTTAATCTTTTAGAGTCTGGCTTGGTGACCTTTCAGGAGAATCCGATCCGTGCCTATTTCTGGGCCGCGCTGCTTCCCGCTGGTGCACTGGCGGTCAAAGTGGGGTGGGATTGCCTCCGAAGTTTGCGTCTTCGAAATATGTATCTCTGGGGTTGTCTTGCTTCCGGTCTACTCGGCGTCCTGCTTTGGCTGGCAGCCTATGCGGCTGTCTATCCCTCCCTTTCAAAGGGGACGGCAGAACGAATTCAATCCCTATCAGTTTTTGCCGCGCCCACCCCGGAAGCGGGATGGTTACTGGGGAGCAATTCGGCGGGCACACGATGGGTCGATATCCTGCTGGTGGCCAGCCAGGCGACTGCGGAAATTTTCCTCTCATCAGTCCTGGGCATCTACATGACCCAGCTGTTCCAGAGACATCATGCACTGCGGTCATCGAAGAACCCTCGATTTTCACAAATCGATCAGCGGCGACTTCAGATACAAACCGAAGTTACGCAAGAGCGAATGGGACTGGCCGAAGCCCGAGGGCAACGCCAGCGGCTGGAACATCAACTGACTGCCGTTCTCGCTTACGCCCACTCGTCCTGGTTGCGTGAAGTGGCGCTCCGTCGAGACCATTCGCATCAGCAGCGCATCCTTCTGGACCAGATCACATCGCAACTGCGGGAGCAGTTGTCGGGTCTCACTGGCAACGGGTCATTCAATCCGAAATCCATTCCGCCTGTTGCAGAATCAAACTCACGGCCATGACACCCTCCTTACTTTGCAACTGGATGCGCTTGGCCGTGTGCCTTCTGTGGGCTACGATGGCCTGCTTTGTCCGGGCCGAATCCACGACAGCAACCACGCGCTCTCCGGTAAACCTGATTGTCGGCCTGTCTCCTTTCCTCGACCGCGCAGTAAAGGATGACGTCTATCGGCGAATCGTGACAACACTGGTCCAGGACCTGCCGGTGGGCAGTTCCTTCACCGCATTCGATGCCTATCACCTGACGACTATTGTTCATCTGGAGATTCCCACGGCGCGCGCTTTCCAAAACGAGAGAACGCGGGTGAATCAATTTCAAGAACCGATTCGGCGACTCCAACAATTCCTCGCTCGTGACGGAGGCTCGACGGAAACGGCAGCATCGAATGGTACTAATTCGGTCCGTTTCCCCCAGTTTGTCCGACTTTTATCGGAGCAACCGGCTCGATCCAACCATTCCGTGGAGGTGATTATTCTCGGGCACCCCCTCTATATTGACGCGAAGGAGCCGAGTTTCTCGATGCGCGACGGATATTTCCCAAGCGATGGGCACCTGACGGCCACCCGTGAGCAGTCCGTCTATGGCCAATTGGAACCAACCAATGCACTGGCCGGGGTTACCATCCATTTCGGGTACTTTGGCGATCCGTGGATGAACGAGCTACACCAGGAACGCATCCGCCGCTTTTGGAGTCTTTACCTGCAACAGCAAGGAGGAAACCT
>CAILNN010000351.1 GCA_903835555.1 uncultured Verrucomicrobiota bacterium | reverse complement strand
TTTCGCCCGTCTCTTATTGCCTGCATCGCTTTACGAGCAATGGGGACGCCCCATCGCCGAGATTCCACTGCCGATTGGCATCTCGTTTTATACGTTTCAAGGGATCAGTTTGGTGATGGAAGCCTGGCGGGCCGGGCCCGCCGGGATTTATGGGCTTTCCTATCCCAAAACGGGCTCCGAGGTCGTCTGGTTTCATACCCGAGTCTGGCTTTTCAAAACGTTCTTTCCGCAGTTGGTCGCCGGCCCCATCGTCAAGGCACGCGAGTTCCTTCACCAAATTGGCCCGAAGAGGTTTTCCCATATCGACGCTGGTGGTGCCTGCAAGAAGCTAGCTCTCGGTTTTTTCTTGAAAATGGTGGTCGCGGACAATCTGCGGGAAGTGACGGCATCACTTCACTATCCCGAGTTAACCTTTCTACCGCGCTTCAATCTTCTGGCGCTGCTCTATGCCTTTTCGTTTCAAATCCTCGCTGATTTTGCTGGTTACTCGTTGATTGCCCAAGGCTTGGCCAAACTGTTTGGCTACGAATTACCGATCAACTTCAACTTCCCCTACCTCAGCCGCAGTCTGACTGAATTCTGGCGGCGCTGGCACATCTCACTTTCGACCTGGCTGCGGGAATACCTTTATTTTCCGCTGGGCGGAAATCGCAAGGGAGAGCTCCGCACCTACGTGAATCTATTTCTGGTCATGTTTCTGGGTGGACTCTGGCACGGTGCCGCCTGGTGCTTCGCGCTCTGGGGAACAGCGCACGGCATTGGTCTGGCCATCGAACGGTGGTTTGGACGCAAGGACAGACCCGGCAGCGATGGATGGAATTGGAAAGGTGTTTTCCAAGCAATCGTGGTCTTTCATGTCGTCTCGTTTCTCTGGTTGCTGTTTAAGTTTCCAGATATCGGCCAAGTGCGGGCGTTCTTGCGGGAGCTGGTTGTTCATTCGGGAAAACCACAACCTCAGGCGCTGTATGTCATCGCTGTATTCTCGTTGCCGGTGATTCTATGGCATGGCTGGGCGCTTCTGGCCCGACAGCGGGCCACCTGGCCACAGCAAATCCGAGATCGCATCGACACGGGGGCGGCAGCGTTCCTGGCGTTTCTGACCTTGGTGAATGCCGGGGCCTCGGGTGAGTTCATCTACTTTCAGTTCTAGAACATCCGATGAAATCCTCGCGACAAGCCTTCTGGATCGTCGGTCTGACTGCCGCCGCCCTGGCTCTCTGGACGGGTCTTCGGCCTTGGTTGCCGCGCAGTGAATTGGCGGAAAACAATTTCCAAGCCAATCTGATCCGAATTCAGGCCTGGCAATTGGACCCGCACCCACCGGTCGTTCTGGTGGGCAGTTCACTGACTGGACGACTGCTTCCTTCCTATTTCGAGGAGTCACCGATCGGACCTGGGGACGGGTCGGATAAATCAGGCGGCAAGATCATATCCTCCAAGATTGCTAATTTGGGATTGGATGGCTCTGGTCCTGAAGCGGGTCTACGACTGCTGCTTGAAGACGCCACGACCGGCAGTCTACCCCGGGCGGTCCTGATTGAAGGACACCGGCTTTCCAAGAATTGGAATGCCAACGACGATCTGTTATTGGAGACAGCCAAGAGTCTATCCATCGCCGTGGCTGGTGTTGTTCCTGGACTTCGAGCCGATACCCGCCCCACGTCGCTTCTCTATTATTTCCTCAAGCGACGCTCAACCGGCGGCGGAACTTCTGCCGTTCCCGATGCCAACGTACCAGCCGGAGAAGTCCCGGAGCCGGGATGGGAGAATCGCCTGAAAGACTTGATCGATCGGCTTCGCGCCAAGAACGTACGAGTTCTAATCTATCGATTACCCGCTGGCCGGGAGAATCTGCCCTCCGCCAGTACCGAGGACCCGATTGAAGATATCGCGCGGAAATGGAGCCTGCCCTATCTCAACGTGGCTCGCGAATGCGGGCAACGCGACCTTCCTCTGACCTACTCCGACGGGCTGCATCTGACGCCCGGTTCAGCCCGGCAGGTGGTGGGAGTGATAACGGAACTGTCCCGGGCGGTTCTCTCCCATTGATCAGATATACTTATGGTACCGGCTCCCCGAAAGTCGTGCGTTCCGGTTGGGGAACTGACCGCGTCCCAACCGGCGGCACAAGTGCCGATTCTCGACCGAGGGATACGCGCCCATTCGGAACGACAGGCGATGGATTGGGCCTTGGTCCTGGCGAGCCAGGGAATCGAGGCGGCGATCATGCGGGAACCGGATGGCCGTGGATGGAACTTGCAGGTTGGGAGTAACGACCTCGAAAGAGCTCAGCTTTCGATTCGCCAATTCCGGATTGAAAGTCGGCGCTTTGGATGGAGACAACCGCTCCCCGGTTCCCACTGGACCTTTCACTGGGGAGTGATCGTCTGGATGATGGCGTGTGCATTTGTCTTTCAGATCCAGGAACACCTCGAACGGGGGCTGTTTCTATCCTCAGCCGTTCATCGAGGGGAATGGTGGCGGGCGTTCACCTCGGTTTGGTTGCATCAAGACCCGGGACATTTGAGTCTCAATTTAGTCTTTGGCGGAATCCTGCTTGGCTTGGCCATGGGCCGATATGGAGCTGGGTTAGCGCTCCTGACCGGCCTGCTTTCAGGCGCATTGGGCAATGCTTTAAGCTTATTGTGGCATGCCAGGGACTACGTTGGTCTTGGGGCGTCGGGTCTCGTCATGGGAGCGTTGGGCATGCTAGCCGCCCAAGCGGTTCCGTTTTGGCGGGCGGGACGCTGGGGGGCGCGGTTGGCATTCACGACTTTTTCGGCGGGGGCGGCGCTTTTTATTCTCCTTGGAACCGACCCGACGGCGGACGTTGCGGCGCATACCGGCGGATTCATTGGCGGGCTGATCGGCGGAGCGGGAGCGGCCTGGATACCCGACGGACAGCGGCAAATCGTGAGTCG
>CAILNN010000350.1 GCA_903835555.1 uncultured Verrucomicrobiota bacterium | reverse complement strand
CTCTTCCCAGTGATTTTGACCGACGTCGCCGATGTACATATCACCCGTTTCGCGATCAAACGAGAAGGTCCATGGATTCCGCAGGCCAAAGGCCCAGATTTCCGGTTTGGCGCGTGGATGAATCTTGGAGAACTGCAACTCGCTGACCCCGAAAAGCGTCATTTGCTGGAGTGGTGTCAAAAACGGGTTGTTCTTGGGGATGTTGTAGGCGCGATCGGGAGTCTTGGAACCCACATCAATCCGGAGCATTTTGCCCAGCCAAGTGGTCAAATCCTGCCCGGCACTGATGACATCCCCTTCCCATCCACCATCACCCACGCCGACATAGAGATAACCGTCAGGCCCAAATTTCATCTTGCCGCCGTGATGGTTACAGTAGGGGAAATCCAATTGCATGATCACGCGCGCACTATCGACATCCGCCTTGTCGGGATTGTCCTTGGACACGTGGTACTCGGTCAGCAGAGTCGCCCCGTTAAACCACAGGTCGGCGTAGGAGACGTAAAATAGTCCGTTCTCGGCAAACTTGGGATGGAATTCGATGGCGTAGAGACCTTCCTCCAAGAAAGAGCTCAACGTTTTGTCTTTCAGGTCCAGGAACGGTTTGGCCAGCACCTTTCCGTTCTTAATGATCCGGACCACACCGGGACGTTCACAAACAAAGAGTCGACCGGAGCCGTCATTGGGACTGGCCAAATGGACGGGGTCGACCAACCCGTCGGCCACCTTGACCAACTGAATGGCCACTTTTCCGGGGAGTTTTCCACCAGGTTGCGCGGGCAACGGCTGATCATCGGCCAGAGAAATTAAGGAGCTGCAAAACCCGAGCGCGAACGCGAGGGCAAAGCGCGACAAAGGAAAGCCAATCGTCTTCATGGAAAAGTGGTACAGCAAGACGCTAAATCGATTTCCCCAATCCCGGCAAGGAGCAATTTGAAGCTTTCAATGCCGCGGACATACTGCGCGATTCGCCAGGAACAACGGGTGTTGGTCTCGTAAAGTTAGCGCCGCCTCACGAGGGGCGACTACGACAGCAAGCGGCGTTTGTGTTGCTTCCTTCATTGATTTAGCCACTTTACCCACCCGCTATGCTGACACGGCTGAGAATTCGGAATTTTAAGGTTTTTGGAGAAGTCAATATCGAACTGGGACAGCAAGTGGTCTTGGTTGGACCCAACAACTCCGGTAAAACCTCGGCCCTTCAGGCCCTCACACTTTGGAGCAAGTGTCTTTCCAAGTGGATTGAGAAGCGGGGTGAATCCAATACGCCCAAGGAAAGACCCGGAGAAAACTGAAAAAGAGTTGATACATGTGACCTGGCCCTATGATCTCGCATTGACACTGGTACAAAAATGTACCACCCTGAGAGCATGAGTGGCAGTGCCGCGAACCCATCCGACATCGAGATCAAGCGTTGTTTTGCGGAGTCAATTCAAAGGAAGATGGCTCAGGACAATGTTTCCATTTCTGCCCTCGCGCAACGGATGAAAACCGGGCGGACGTCCGTTCGTCGCATCCTTGATGCGAACAATACCTCCGTAACCTTTCGCTCCATGACTCGTGCCGCAGAGGCAGTCGGTCTGCAAATCAAGCTGACCGCAATACCCATGTCAGCCGAAAAGTTAGGTCATTTAGCTCACAGGCTTGCGAACTCCAAAGACAAAGCCGATGCCAGGAAATTAACCGATGAAATCATCAGCGGATTCTACGAGGGGGCCTGATGCCAGCCATTCAGCGCACGGATATACCTCGGCAGTTATTAAGGCATCTTCTTAAGCGCATCCAAGAGCGCAATATCGACGCAGGTGCTCTGCAACCCTTTGTATCTCGGTTGGACACGAATCCGGAAGTACCCCCTGGTGACTGGTTCAAGCGCTTTCCTGGAATGATAGTTTGTGGCAGAGGTACCTTGGTGAGGACGTTTCTCACACCTACCCGATCACCCATTGGAAAGGAGCTTTAGCTCTACCCCGGGGTGGTACACTTTGAATCGACCGGTGACACCCCCCATGACCGTCACGAGCCCAAATCAGTTGGGAGACTTACTGGACTTGGTTCACGACCGTTGGTTCGATGCCGAGCGCATCGCTCTCGACAAGGAACGAAAAGTCGTCGTGATCCATCTCGAAGAGAAGAAGCCAAACCTTGCCATAGGCTCAAAGGATGGAATCAGCTTGGTCATTAACAACGCCGAAGCACTGGCCGTCAATGACACCGAAGAAGTGCGCGACTACGACCTCAACGAAATCAAATTCGATGCCGCGAACGGTCGTTTGATTATCACCGGCGGAATCCCCATCGCGATTGAAGTCAAGGTGACTGCGCTCAACATCGAAGCGGTGAACGCCGTAAGTCAGCGGAGTGAAGCTGCCGCAAAGAAGCCCTGAACATATCGTTTTGTTTCAAGCCGGGGACGAGTCGGGGACCGCAGAATCATAAGGCGGCGCGCGGCATCCGACCACAGCGACAACCACCAAATGAACTCGATCCTTCCTATGTTGCTGTGCGGGGTAGCGTTCGTGACCCTGTTGATTTTCTTAGCACAGTTTTTTGGGCGCTTAATCGTCAACCACAAGATTACAGAATCAAGCGTTGAAGTTCTGCTGTTCGGTCTGACCCCTGAATCAAGAACACAACTGAACGACATCGTGGAAGTCAGGAAGGTATCCTCTGGCGAGTTGCTTCCTTGGAAGAATCACCAATACATGTGACCTGGCCCTTACGAATCCATGTGACTTGGCCCTTGCGAATCGACTGTAAGGATATAGGCGAAACTCCGACGAACTGGTGCGACGAGTTAACGTCATTCCCAATTTCGCCGACATTTCGACTCCCGTTTTCACTTCCATTTTCATCCACAAATGATTCACTCGACTACTCCATCTGAACGGTCCTCGGTTCCGATGCCGATCCCAACGGCGGTGCAGACCCTCATGAATGATCACCTCCGCGAGGAGGGGCTTCCCGAGGCGCATATGCCATCGTGTCCGATAACCCAGGTTCTCAAAGGACAAAAGGCTTTGGTGACGGGTGCCAATTCTGGAATCGGCAAAGCAGTCGCACTTTCTTTGGCTCACGCCGGAGCCGACGTCGTGGTCAACTATGTGTCGCGACCCGAGGCGGCGGAAGAAGTGGTGAATCACATCCGGAGCCATGGGGGACGAGCCTTCGCGCACCGGGCAAGCGTGGCAAAAGAGGAAGAAGTCCAAGCCATGTTCAAGCGCATGATCGAGGAATTCGGAACGATCGATATCCTGGTGAACAATGCGGGTCTCCAGAAGGACGCGCCGATTGACCAATTGACACTGGCTGACTGGCAATTTGTTTTGGACGTCAATCTCACCGGCCAATTCTTGTGCGCCCGGGAGGCGATTCGAGAGTTCAAGCGACGCGGGATCAAGAGCGAAGTGTCGTGCGCCGCAGGCAAAATCATATGCATGAGCAGCGTCCACGAAGTGATTCCGTGGGCCGGCCACGTCAACTACGCGGCCAGCAAGGGAGGCGTGATGCTCATGATGAAGAGCATTGCCCAAGAAGTCGCTCCTCACCGAATCCGGGTCAATTCAGTATGTCCCGGTGCCGTACGAACCCCGATTAACATGGAGGCCTGGGGGACACCCGAAGCCTACCGGGAATTGATGCGCCTGATTCCCTATAAGCGAATCGGCGAACCCGACGACATCGGGCGAGCGGTTGTGTGGCTGGCGAGTGATGATTCGGATTACATCCATGGTGCCAGCATTTTTGTCGACGGTGGAATGACCCTTTATCCCGGATTTGAAACCGGCGGCTGATAGGCCCCGGCTGTCCACCGATTATTTTGACTGCTACTTAAGCCCAAAAGTCCTCCCGACCGAATGAATCCGAATCAAGCCGAAACTTCCCGCGTCACCGCCGCTGCCGCCGGAGCAGAACCGTGGTACCTGTGGGGTCCCTATCTGTCCGAGCGTCAATGGGGAACGGTACGGGAGGACTATTCCGCCCATGGAAATGCCTGGGAATATTTTCCGCACGACCACGCGCGAAGCAGAGCCTTCCGATGGGGCGAGGACGGAATCGCGGGAATGAGTGATGATCAGTCTCGTCTATGCCTTTCCTTGGCACTGTGGAATGGCGCGGACCCGATACTCAAGGAGCGGTTGTTCGGTCTTACGAACAGCGAGGGAAACCACGGAGAGGACGTCAAGGAGGCATACTATTACCTCGACGCGACACCCACGCATTCCTGGCTCAAGATGCTCTATAAATATCCGCAGCGTGCTTTTCCATACGCCGATCTGGTTGGGGAAAATGGCCGCCGCAAGTGTGACAGTCGTCACCTGGAATACGAATTATTGGATACAGGTATTTTTGAGGAGGACAGATATTGGGACGTTGTTATCGAATATGCCAAGGCGGGGCCAGAAGACTTGCTCATGAAGGTGACGGTCCATAATCGCGGTCCGGAGAGGGCGACGGTCCACGTGATTCCGCAATTTTTCTTCCGGAATACCTGGGCATGGAAGCCGGGCTCACCGAAACCGAAACTGTTCGTTGGAAAAGATAGTTCCATTATTGCGGAGCACAACGAGCTTGGATGCTATCGAATCGAATGCCATGGCAATCCCGAACTGCTCTTTAGCGAGAATGAGACCAACACGCGACGCCTATACGGAAGCCGTGACATTGGTTACTTCAAGGACGCCTTCCATGAACGGGTGGTCCATGGTCTACGCTCGGCAGTTAATCCCAACCGAATGGGGACCAAGGCGGGGATATACCATGTCTTAACGGTAGAGCCGTTGCAATCCGCAGAAATCCGGCTTCGCCTGCGGTCCTCGGCGCTTCCAGCCATCAAGTCGCGTCTGGACGATTTTGACGCCCGCTTTTCTCAACGGCAACAGGAGGCCGATGAATTCTACGCGAACATTCAGCGCGACATCGCGTCGGCCGAAGAACGACGCGTTCAGCGTCAGGCATTCGCCGGGATGATTTGGTCGAAACAGTTCTTTTATTACGATGTGCGGGAATGGATCAAGGGCGATCCAGCGCAAATCCCGCCGCCAACTGAGCGCAAGGCGGGGCGCAATCACGAGTGGACCCACCTCAACAACGCCGATATTATTTCGATGCCGGACAAGTGGGAGTATCCATGGTACGCCGCCTGGGACCTGGCTTTTCACACGATTCCATTGGCGATGGTGGATGCCCGATTCGCCAAAGGGCAACTCGTGCTCTTGACGCGCGAATGGTACATGCACGCGAATGGCCAACTTCCGGCTTACGAATGGGCCTTTGGCGACGTCAATCCTCCGGTCCACGCGTGGGCCACGTGGCGGGTATTTCAAATCGACCGCAAGCAGCGGCGAGTCACCACGCCGACTGATCCGGGAGACCTGGAATTCCTGGAGCGCGTCTTCCACAAGCTACTTCTAAACTTCACCTGGTGGGTCAATCGCAAGGATGCGCAAGGGCGGAATATTTTCCAGGGTGGATTCCTGGGATTGGACAATATCGGCTGTTTTGACCGTAGCTCTCCATTACCAACCGGTGGGTATATCAATCAGGCGGACGGAACCAGTTGGATGGCCATGTATTCGCTGAACCTGATGCGGATCGCCCTCGAATTGGCCCGGCATAACCGAACCTACGAAGATATCGCGACCAAATTTTTTGAACATTTTCTGCATATAGCCGCCGCCATCAACGGGGTCGGGGATGACACACTCGCCCTTTGGGACGAGCATGACGGTTTCTATTACGACCAACTCTGTCTCCCGGACGGCAAGCGCCTTCACCTGAAGGTCCGCTCCATGGTCGGATTGATTCCCCTCTTTGCTGTTGAGACCTTGGAGGCTGAGCTGTTGGATGAGCTACCGGAATTTCGGGAGCGGATGGACTGGTTCCTCCTGAATCGACCGGATTTAGCCACCCTTGTATCGGAATGGAATCGAGCAGGCGTTGGGGAACGCCACTTGCTTTCATTACTGCGTGGGCACCGGATGAAGTGCCTGTTGCGGCGGATGCTCGATTCGCAGGAGTTTTTATCGGATTATGGCGTCCGGGCGTTGTCCAAACATCACGCCAACGCTCCCTATCGATTCGAGGCCGGCGGGATGACCCACGATGTTCCCTATTGGCCCGGAGAGTCTCAAAACGGCCTCTTTGGGGGAAATTCCAATTGGCGCGGACCGGTTTGGATGCCGGTCAATTACCTCTTGATCGAGTCGCTTCAAAAATTTCATCATTACTATGGCGACAGCTTCAAGATTGAATGTCCGACAGGCAGCGGACAGATGATGACCCTGCGGGAGATCGCGGATGAGCTGTCGCGTAGACTGACCCTGCTGTTCGTTCCCGGGCAGGATGGACAGCGTCCGGTGCTGAAGCAGCATCCGAAGCTGGCGACCGATCCGCACTTCCGCGACCATGTCCTGTTTCATGAATATTTTCACGGAGAAACCGGTCGCGGCGTCGGTGCCAGCCATCAAACCGGATGGACCGGACTGATTGCCAAGCTGCTACAGCCGCGACGTGAAAAATAGGCAGCCAGATCGATTCACGCGATGGCCACCTGCCAGATATTCCGTAGATCAATTGTCAATTCCCTTTTATTCACTATTCCATTCCAGCAGCATTTCCCCTTACACCATGATCACCCTCATTTCCGGAACCAATCGCCCTGGATCCAACACATTTAAAGTCACTCACCTTCTCGCCGAGATTTATCGGGAGCTTGGTGTTCCCACGAATCTGCTCGATCTTCAGGAATTGCCGGCGGAGCTTTTCCTACCGACTTCCTATGCCAAAAAACCGGCCAGTTTCGCTCCATTTGAGGTGGGCGTGCTGGAAGCAAGCGGCTTGGTGATCGTAACGCCGGAATACAACGGGTCCTTTCCCGGGGTCCTGAAGCTGTTCATCGATCATCTCAAGTTTCCCGAAAGTTTTGAAGCGCGTCCGGTCTGTTTCGTCGGCTTGGCCGCAGGTGTCTGGGGTGCGCTCCGAGCTGTTGAGCAATTGCAGGGCGTGTTTGGCTACCGGAACGCGCACATTTTTCCGAAACGAGTGTTCCTTCCGGGGATCAACGGAATGCTGGGCGAAGACGGACAATTCAACAACGCGGACGCCACCAAAAGATTGCGCGAACAATCCACGGACTACGTCGCCTTTGTCGAAAAACTGCGCGGAATCAACCTGCGATCCGCCGTCCTTCCTTGATGTCATCATCCGTTGATCGATTCCCTCTATACTCTACTTATTCATGGACCATTACGATGTCATTATCGTCGGTACGGGAGCAGGCGGCGGCACCGTGCTTCACGAGTTGGCGGCGACGGGAAAGCGGATTCTTGTGCTGGAGCGGGGTCCGTTTCTTCCGCGCGAAAAGGAAAACTGGGACACGGCTGTTGCCTTCAACACCACGCGCTACTTTGGACCTGAGCTTTGGCAGGACAAGGACGGAGCGGATTTGCGCGCGGGCATGTGCTACCATGTGGGCGGCAATACCAAGCTTTACGGAGCAGCCCTGTTTCGGCTACGCGAGCGAGACTTTGAGTCCGTGCGCCATGTCGATGGTGAGTCGCCCGAGTGGCCGCTGAAGTACGCGGATTGGGAACCGTGGTACCAGCGGGCTGAAGAGCTCTTTCATGTTCACGGCGAAGCAGGCCACGACCCGACCGAACCCCGACGAAGCGCACCTTATCCATGGCCGGCGGTGAGCCATGAGCCACGCATCGCGGAGATTGTTGGAGCGATGCGGGATGCGGGTTTGCGTCCGAGTCCTACACCGCTGGGGGTACGTTTGAACGAAAAGCAGCCCCATCTCAGTCCGTGCATTCGTTGTTCGACCTGCGATGGGTATCCGTGTCTGGTCCACGCCAAATCCGATGCCGAAGTCAGCGCCGTCCGCCCGGTAATGCAGGAACCCAATGTCACATTGTTGGTGGAAACAAAGGCAGAACGCTTGCTAACCAGCCCGTCCGGGCGTGAGATCACGGGAGTGGAGGTGCTATTGGACGGTGAACGTGTTGTCTTTACCGCAGACATCTACGTTGTCAGCTGTGGCTCGATCAATTCCGCGGCTCTGCTGTTGAGATCGGCCAATGAGCGGCATCCCAATGGAATCGCCAATTCCTCCAACCTATTGGGACGGAACCTAATGAAGCACGTTCTTGGGAGTATTATCGGTGTGAGCTCCTTTAAGAGCAATCCGACCAAATTCCAAAAGTCACTCAGCGTTTTTGATTATTATTGGGGTGAACCCGGATTCGAATTTCCGATGGGGCAGATTCAAACGCTGGGTAAGGTTGGAAAGACGGAATTGGTAGGTAGCGAGGCCGTCTACGCGCCGTTGGATATCGAGTTTGTCTCGCGCCATTCCGTCGACTGGTGGTTGACCACGGAAGACCTGCCCAATCCGAAAAACCAGGTTCGCTTGACGCGCGACGGACGCATTGTCATTGACTACACCGAAAACAATACAGCGGAGTTTGATCGCCTCATGGACCGCTGGAAAGTGGTTTTGAAAGAGATCGGCTGCGGGTGCCATATTCTTCCGAACGGAAAATATTTCAATGCCGGGACGGTAACCACATTTACCAACAAACTCGGAATCAACGGTCTGGGGCATCAGGTGGGAACGGCCCGATTCGGAGAGGATGCGTCGGCCAGCGTGCTCGATCTGAACTGTCGAGCCCATGATATCGACAACCTCTATGTGGTGGACGGCAGCTTTTTTGTTTCGAGCGCGGCAGTCAATCCCACGCTCACCATCATCGCCAATGCCCTGCGAGTGGGGAGCCATCTACGTGAACGTTTGAGGGTGGAGCCGCCCATCATCAAGCTGGCCCTTTAGCTTAGCGGTTGCGTATTGGCGAGATGGTGGGAGTGGATGGATCGGGCTTTCAGCCCTTATGAACATTGGGGACATTTTCCTGGGGCGATGGCCCAGGCTGGTATGAGGTCGCGCCTTTGGCGCTGCGCTTGCGGCACGTTTTTGCAGGTTGTTGATGGAATGGATCAATTGTCAGGCAAGGGACGTACGCTCAATTCCAGGACTTTCCTACGCCGTAATCCGCCCGCCCCATTCCATCTGTCCCATTTCGAAGTCTTGGACTTGTTCTCTTTCCTCTCATTTTAACCGTTCTGTTTTGGAGTTACAACTAAATATGGAATTTGGGCAGGGGTTATTGTATTAGTTCTACTTTGTTACGCTATCGGAGTGTCGCTTGCCCCCGATAATTTCACGCTGGGAAATCCATCCTGTTTTGAGGATTTCGGCAGATAGGAATCCTGCTGGCACCCCTGCCGGGGTGCATCTGCTTGGATTGGCGATAATCCGGTGGTGTCGCTCCGCTCAACCACCGGCTATTGGCTGGGAAGCCTTCGGCTTCCGAAAAAGACCTCCAACCATAACAAAGTAGAATTAGGGCGTGTTTTCAAAATGCATTTGTCGAAAATGGCGGGGCCGCCATTTCAGGGGGGGCGCGGTTCGAACCGCCAAGCAGGTTTGGAGACCTTCGATACAGCCGACAGGAATGTCGGCGCTACGGTTATTCGCCTGTTTTTTTAAATCAGTCGGGCATATTACCGGTGACCTTGCCCTTTGATTCCTACTACCTGGTTCTTTAGCTGTCATCGCTTTAGCGAAATAAGCGTGGGTTGAACTGGTCAGGGATTCGCAGCAGCTTTTCCCTCCGCTGAGGTGCCGTCGATGTTTGCTTCGATTTCTTTGGTTTCGGATGAAACGGGATAGTAGGTTTGGCGTCCGCCGGGCCATCTGACGGTTAACACCCACGGGCCGGAATCCTGCGGTTTGGCCAGGACGGTGACTGAGCTGTCTTGGGACCAGTAGCCTCCTCCCCCGTGCAGCTCGCGGGCGGGTCCGGGTTTTCCAGCGGTTCCCAGTCGGAGGACTGAACCCAAGCCGGTGAGGTTTCCCGGCGGTCCGACCAGGCGAACTCGCAGTCCTGGGCGTCCCAGGCGATTGCGATAGAGTTGCACGGTGCCACCGTTCTGGCTGACGGCCAGGTCCACCCGTCCGTCGCCGTCAAAGTCCGATAGGGCGGTGCCGCGTTGTTCGCCGTAGACCTTCACGCCGCTCTCTTGCCCTGGCACTGAACGCCATCCTCCCTGACCGTCTCCCTGCAACCATTGGCCGCGTCCGGCATCGTACCGTCCGGTCTCCCGATCGGTGCCAAAGAAGTTTTGCGCCACAAACAGGTCTTCCTTTCCGTCGCCGTCGTAGTCGCCGACACAGAGTCCGAACACCGGGGATAGCTGGGCTTCAAATGGCAACGGTTTGGCCTCCAACTTTCCGCCCCGATTCAGGAAGAGCATGGAGTCCAGGGTGTTGACCCGCAGTTCTTGCAGGCTCGCCAGTTTGCTTCCGTAAATTTCCTCCACACTGGCCTGGGCGTAGTCGGCATAGCGAATGAAGCGCTCTTGCACGAACGGGATGGCTTGGCCCACAGCCTTCCAATCTCGTCGCGGCACCACTTTGCCCAAGCGGGGGTCCCATTGCGCTTCGATCACGTCCCAGGTGGCGTTGTCATCGATGTCGCCGTGGTAGAGGCGTAGTTCCTGCCCGATGACTTCTTCGTAGACAGTGTTTCGACCCCAGTTGCCCACCACCAAATCCATCCGGCCATCGCCGTCAAAATCGCCAGCGGTAACTCCGGTCCAAAGCCCCCGGTATTTGTCCAGGCCCCAGGCTTGGGTGACTTCGGTCAATTCCCCGGCGTGATTGGCGAAGACTCGGACAGGGCCCCATTCATAGGCCAGGACCAGCTCGGGGAATCCGTCGCCGTCCAGATCGGTCCAAACCGCTCCGCTCACCAGGCCGACATCCTTCAACTTTCGGCTGTTGGCTTCGTCCAGCACGAATTGACCGTTTTCACTGCGGTAAATGCGTGAGCTGGCGGCTTTGGGGTATTGGCCGCCGATGAGGCGTCCGCCGACGAATAAGTCGAGGTCGCCGTCGCCATCGATATCCGCCAACGCCAGCGGGCCGGTGCTGGAGCTTCCGCCGGGGAGTTCCTGGCCCGCTTTGAGTTCGCCAAAGAAGACGTCGTAGCCGAGCACGGACGGTTGATTGGTTTGAGCGCTTTCGTAGTTGGCCAAGCCAACGCGGAGGCTGGCGCTACCGGTTTCCGCCGACCATGCGACGATGCCACTCAGGTCATCCGGCGTCGCGCGGTCCAAGGCTTCATTGTGGATTTCGCCAAAACCGCCTCGGCCATTGCCGGCGAGGACGCGCAGGTGTCCGCCACGACCGCTGCCAACGATGAGGTCATCGATGCCGTCGCCATTGAGGTCGAACCAGGCAAGGCCAGGTCCGAGCTGGCTCAAGCGCCAGGGTAGGAGTGGTTGACGGGCAAAGTCGTCGAATGGTTCTTCGTGGTGGGCGATACCCAATCGGGCGCTGACGTCTTCGAAGTACGGCTGTGGAGCGGGCTTTTGGGGTTCGCTAACGGGTTGGGCACCGGCTTCGTCGACTTCCACCAACTCATTGCCATGCAGGCCTCGGATGACGCTGCGTTTGCCGCTGCGCCAGCTCACTTCCAAGGTGAGGTTGGTTCCAGTTCCGGCGGCGAAGACCCGCAAGGGATCGGCTCCGGACAGGTAGCGTCCGCCGCTGATCACTTCCTGAGTTTGTTCCACTGGACCGCCTATCAATTTGAGCTTGGCTCCGATCCCCTGGGTGTTTCCTCCCTGCCCTTTCAGACGGACGGCTACCCGCCGTCCGCTCCCCTCGTTGCGCAGCACCGTGGCTCCGCTGTTCAGGTTGTTGATCACCACGTCCAGGTCCCCGTCGTTGTCCAGGTCCGCCATCGCCATGCCTTGGGAGACTCCCTGGAGGTCGAATCCCCAGGCTTTGCCCACGTCCTGGAAGTGAAAGTTTCCCAGATTGCGAAAGGCAACATTAGGCGTTTCCCAGGATGGAAATTGTTTTTTCAGTTGGAGTTCTTCATTCGCCGATAAACGTCGAGTGGCCTTGGTCTGTTCGATTTGGCTCGCTGCATCTGCGTCCAGGACGTTTCGATGAAATCCCGTTGCCACGAGAAGGTCTTCATAACCATCCAAATCGACGTCGAGGAAGAGGGGACACCACGACCAATCGGTTGCTGTCAGGCCAGCGAACGCGGCGATTTCGGCATAAGTCCCATCGCCCCGATTCCAAAAGAGGGTGTTTTGGGGGAACTGGAGGCGGTCTAAGAATTGGCCGAACACAGAATGCTCCGGGCCGGCTTTTGCGCGTTGGGTGAGCCGGTCCGAATGATTTCGAGCGAGCATGTCGACGACGAAAATCTCGTCGAGACCATCTCGGTTGAGATCGGCAAAATCGACGCCCATGGACGACAAACTGGAATGACGGAGCGCTGCAGGGCCGAGCGCCCGGAAATGACCATGGCCGTCATTGATCCAGATGCGGTCCGGAGAGTCGGTATCATTGCAGACATAAATATCCGGGGCTCCATCGCCGTTCAGGTCGCGAAAGGCGACTCCAAGGCCCCAGTCATAGGGAGGCTCGGACGGTTGGCCGTTGGCATCCTGGAATCCAGATGGAAAGGGGATCGATGTGAAATGACCCTGCCCATCGTTGTGGTAGAGGACGTCCGCTTCTCCTGCCTCGCGGGGAATGCCGGATGCATCGAGAGTAAATCGATGGGCCATTTCGGCATTGGTCACGGAGACGCCGTTGATCTTGGTGAGAACTGGACGTCCACCGATACGAGCGACGGTGAAGCGGGTTTGGGGTTGATCGAGGAGCGTTTGGGCTCGGTAATTGGCGACATAGAGGTCGAGAAGTCCGTCGCCATCGATATCGGCCAAGGCCATGGAGGTGCTGCCCGATTGACGTTGGAGTCCGCTCTTGAGGCTTTCGGTAAAATGACCGTGGCCATCGTTGAGAAAGAGGCGCGTTCCCCCGCCCAGGGAATTGACCAGCAGGTCCAAATCGCCATCGCCATCGACATCCGCCAAAACAGCGCCGGTGGAAATCTGTCCAGCACAGGCAACTCCGGCGGATGCAGTCACGTCCTCAAACTTCCAGTCACCCAAGTTTCGGTAGAGGACATTGGAGCCTGAGAGGCTACAGAGGTAGATATCACAGCGTCCGTCACCGTCGATATCGCCAAGGGCAACGCCTGCCCCATTATTGGCTGGCGTCCGGGACAATGCTAGTTCCTCGGAAAGTCGGTTGGTGAATGCGATTCCAGTCGACTGTGGGGAAAGCCGCTGGAAACCGGGTGGATGTCCGTCTGAAACTGGCAAGGGGGCTACTCGAAAACCAGGATATTGAACCCAAGGCAAGGGGGCTTCCGCACCAACGATGCCGGAGTGAAGGCCGCAAGAACAAAGGCACAGGAGAACAAGAAGAGCCGACCGATGGACCGAGGACTTCATTCAGGCTCCAGGCTTGGGAATGGTTTTGAAGAGCAAAATTGCCCACTCGTTTCAATGACAAAACCTAGATGACGGCCACCTTCGCCAAACGCGGCAAAAGCTGTTCGGGTCGCAAGTGTTCGAGAGGCAGGTTGGCGGTGAGCAGGCCGAAACCAGGGCCGTAAGCCGGGCCATTGAGCACGCAGTGATCGACCCGGGTCTGCATCAATTGAGACGCGCCGGCGGCAAGAATGCCTGGACGTCCGCAATCGACCTCGTATTTCCAACCGACGATCCGTCCATTGGGGAACCAATCCCGGAGATGGGAGATGATCTTGGGAGTCGGTTGAAGTTCCAGCCAGAGATTTCCGGCCCGGGTGGAATGTTTGCCACTCCGAACCGGCTCCAGCGTTCCCTCGGGATTCTTGACGAAGGCACCAGCAACGCAGAAGTCGCTGACAGCAGCTGCGTGGAAAATGGCAATGGAGGTATTGGTGGCCCGCGCTTCCAGAAGGGCGGACAAGGAGGCGGTGGTGGAGAACGGGGCCACCTCAACCGCCGCCACAGGTGAATTCCAAATGGCGGTCTGGCCAAGAAGCAAGGTTACTTCGTGCCCTTCCGCCGCGAGGTAATTGGCCAAACGTCCCCCCAGGGTGCCGGTGGAAAAATTAGTGATCCTTCGGGCACCATCAATAGGCTCCCAAGTTGGGCCGGCAGTGACGAGGCAGCGCATTGGATTGGGGGGGGACGATCGGACACTAGGCAGCCCGAGTGCGGATGCTTTGCAGGATTTGAGCGACCACTTCGGCGCGCGGCTTCACGCCCACATTGCCTTTTCCGTGAAGGCGAAGAGCAACGGAGTCGGCATCCTTTTCGCGCCCCCCGATCACGAGCATGGTGTGGACCTTATCCTTTTCAGCATTCTGGATTTTCCCATTGATCTTGGTGGTGCCATAATCGCCTTCAACGCGGACCCGATGGCCTCGGAGTTCCTGGACCAATGCCCGGGCATAGTCCACCAGGGGCACCTCATCGCCGATGGTGAGAACTCGGACCTGTTCAGGAGCCAGCCACAACGGAAAATTTCCAGCATAATGCTCAATGAGAAAACCGATAAAGCGCTCATGTGTTCCGAGCGGAGCCCGGTGGATGCAGAGAGGGGTTTTCTCGGTATTATCCCGGTCCTTGTAGACGAGGCCAAAGCGACGGGGCACGGCAAAATCGACCTGGTTGGTGGCAATGGTAAATTCGCGCCCGATGGTGCTGTAGACTTGGACATCAATCTTGGGTCCGTAGAAGGCGGCTTCGTTGGGCACCTCGACATAGTTGATGCCGGAATCGATCAAGACTTGGCGGACCATGTCCTCGGTTTGCTTCCATAATTCCGGTTCATTGACGAACTTGACTCCAAGGCGTGCAGGATCATGGGTGCTGAATCGCATGACATAGCGATCGAGCCCGAAGATTTTAAAATATTTCAGGTACATGTCATTCACCGCACGGAATTCGGAGGCGAACTGTTCCGGGGTGCAATACATGTGGGCATCATTCATTTGCATGCCCCGAACGCGCATGAGGCCGAACAGTTCACCGGACTGTTCGTAGCGGTAGCACATGCCGTATTCCGCCAGACGGAGCGGGAGGTCGCGGTAGGAGCGCGGTTCGGCGGCAAAAATGCGGTGATGATGGGGGCAGTTCATCGCCTTGAGGTAATAACGGGTCGTGGTTCCGGCGAGTTGCGCCTGGAGGCGTCCGGTTTCGGCCTCGAATTCGGGTCCACTGCCGTTGCCGAGAGCCGATAAAGCGGCACGGATTTCCAGTTCCCGCTGCCGGTCTTCGTCCTCTTGAAATTCGATCGGAGGAAACATCGAATCGGCGTAGTAGGGAAGATGCCCGGAGGTCTTGTACATCTTTTCCCGGGCCAAATGGGGGGTACGGACGCGGACATAGCCGGCGTCGAATTCCGTTTCCCGAGCTAATTGTTCGAGCTCCTCGACCAAGACGGTGCCCTTGGGTAGCCAGAGCGGCAGGCCGGGACCGACATATTCGGCATCGAAGGCAAACAACCCCATTTCCTGGCCGATACGGCGATGATCGCGCTTTTTCGCCTCCTCCTGAAGGTGGAGCCAGTTTTCGAGTTCCTCCTTGTTCTTAAAAGCGGTCCCGTAGAGGCGCTGGAGTTGGGGGTTCTTCTCGTTGCCGCGAAAGTAGGCACTGGCGACTTTGAGTAACTTGAAGGCTTTAACGTTACCGGTGCGCATCACGTGAGGACCAGCGCAGAGGTCGACGAATTCGCCGTTCTGGAAGAAGCTGATGGCCTCGCCTTCCGGGATGTCAGCCAACCGTTCCATCTTGAACTTTTGACCTCGCGAGCTGAACCAAGTAAGGGCTTCGTCGCGGGATTTGAACGATTTTTCAAAGGCCTGGTTCTCCTTGGTAATCTTCCGCATTTCTTCCTCGATTCGAGGAAAGTCCTCGGGGGAAAAACGATGGGAGGGGAGATCGAAGTCGTAGTAGAAGCCTTCGTCGGTCGGGGGGCCGATATCGAGAAGGGCATCTGGCCACAGGCGCAGGACGGCAGCGGCCAGCATGTGCGCGGCGGAGTGGCGGAGCCGCTGCAACTCATTCATCAACTCACGTTGGTCCAACGATTTGCGTTGGACATCGGTCTTGGCGGCAGCCAAAGGGGCGTTTTCCATAAAATCCGTGATTAGGCTATGCTGTGGTCGGCTGCGGGTCCATTGCAGTTGATCGAAACGAAGAGGCAAAAATGAATCGATAATCAATCGACAGAAACGAAAACGCCCCGGACCCTGCTAGGTACGAGGCGTTGAGCGTCCCCAATTTTCTTTGGGGACGCTAGCGGGTAGTGGTGACTGAAGCCGCTTTCACTAGAGATAGTGGGTGGGAAAACCGCTTGGAACGCAAGGGGATTGTTTCGTTGAGGGCAGTGCGTCAGGACAAACCTTCCGGCGGTGGAAGTTCCGGCTCCAGCGGTTTCAGCCACCTCCATTCCGACGTCAACAAAATGGGACAACAGTGGTTGACGCCATCGAGAACGACTCCCACCTTGGCGACCGAGATTTGTGAAGACCTTGCTGTTTGTTTGCACCGGCAATACCTGCCGTTCTCCCATGGCAGAAATACTGGCTCGTCGGGCACTCCGGAAGCAGGGTGACTGGCAGGTTTTGTCGGCGGGATTGGCTGCGGTCAATGGGCAACCGGCGACGCCCCATGCTCTAAGGGCTATCCGTGAATTGGGGCTGGACCTCTCGGGACATCGATCAAAGATGATCACAGCTCAATTGGTCCGGCAAGCCGACTACATTTTTGGTCTAACCCATAGTCATCTCGAAGGGATTCTCTACCTCTATCCTGAAGCCGCGTCGAAAACCTATCTTCTACGCGAATTTGATGAATCAGTTGACGGATTGGACAAGGACATCGCTGATCCCATTGGTGGTCCATTTGACGGATACCTTGCCTGCCGCGATCAAATAGAGGCCGCCATTACTGCTTTGGTAAAATCCATGAACCAACCTCCCGACGATTCAAATTCCCATTTAACAGCCCGTCTCGCATTGGGCTCAGACCATGCCGGTTTCGACCTGAAGGAATCGCTCAAAGCGTATTTGATCGGCAAAGGAATAACCTTGGTCGATTTTGGGACCCACAGCACGGCATCGGTGGATTATCCCACCTATGGCCGCCATGTCGCGGAAGCCGTCACCAGCGGAAAGGTGGAGTTAGGGTTGCTCGTTTGCGGGTCCGGCATAGGAGTCAGCATAGCGGCTAACAAGGTACCCGGAGCCCGAGCTGCATTGGTGACTTCCCCGGAGGTCGCCGCCTTGGCGCGTCAACACAATGACGCTAATATTTTGTGTTTGGGAGGGCGGTTTACCTCTCCGAGTGCTGGAATTGCGATCCTTGAGGCTTTCTTGGGAGCCAAATTTGAAGGAGGTCGCCATGAGCGACGGGTCTTGCAGTTGGAAGCCGAAAGTCGGCATGCCTCGGTGGACCCGGAGATTTTCTCCATCATTTCCAAAGAAAAACGGCGCCAGGAAGAAAACATCGAACTGATTGCCAGTGAAAACTTTACCAGCGGGGCAGTCCAGGAGGTTCAAGGCAGTGTCCTGACGAATAAGTATGCGGAAGGTTACCCGCGCAAGCGATGGTATGGCGGCTGCGAATTTGTCGATCAGGCGGAGCAACTGGCCATCGATCGGGCAAAGGCTTTGTTTGGGGCGGACCATGCCAATGTTCAACCGCACTCGGGATCGGGAGCAAACATGGCGGTCTATTTTGCCGTGTTAAAGCCTGGGGATAAGCTTCTCACGATGGACTTGTCCCACGGCGGTCACCTGACGCACGGGAACAAGGCCAATTTTAGCGGCAAGTTTTTCGAAATCGTTCATTACGGTGTACGTGCCCAGGACGAACGGATCGACTACGATCACTTGCTAACGCTGGCGCGGGAACATCGTCCGAAAATGATCACGGTCGGTGCCAGCGCCTATTCGCGCACCATCGATTTTGCCCGAATGGGGGCCATTGCTCAGGAAGTGGGGGCTCTGTTACTTGCCGATATCGCCCATATCGCCGGGTTGGTTGCGACCGGGCTTCATCCGAGTCCAGTCCCGCACGCAGATTTTGTCACGACGACCACCCACAAAACGCTTCGCGGACCTCGGGGTGGACTCATCTTGTGTCGGGAGAAATACGCAAAAGCGATTGATTCACAGGTCTTTCCCGGAATTCAAGGTGGACCTTTGATGCACGTGATCGCGGCCAAGGCGGTCTGCTTTCACGAAGCGCAGACGTCAGAATTCCGCAGCTACCAACAACAGGTGATTCGCAATGCGGCGGCGCTGTCATCCGCGATGCAAGGTCACGGGTTCCGGATTGTCAGCGGCGGAACCGACAACCACTTGATGCTAGTCGATGTGGGTGCCAAGGGATTAACCGGCAAACAAAGCCAACTGGCTTTGGATGAGGCTGGTATCACCACAAATAAGAATACCATCCCGTTTGAAACGCGGTCTCCATTCGAAGCGAGTGGGGTGCGTCTGGGTACTCCGGCAGTCACGACGCGCGGCATGAAGGAAGGGGAAATGAATCAGATCGCGGACTTTATCGGCCAAGTCTTGAGCGCTCCTTCCGATATCCAATTGGCACACCGAATTCGCGGTGAGGTTCGGGCCATGACCGTTCGCTTTCCTCTCCCGGACTGATAGCCTGCCAATCCATACAAAGTCAGGCGCAAGAATAAAAATAAATGGCTTGCGCCTGATTGGTTTTGTGTCAGGTTGCCCTTGCAGCACGCTTGGGTAGTTTCGCTCGTTTTTGCCTCCCCTTGGAATTTCCCCGATTAATTTTTTCCCGTTCAGGGTAATTCGTAGGATAGATTTCCTTCGATGAAGACCAAGTCCAGTGTGCCGCGATAAATTATCTTTTCGCCATGGCTCGCGCCCCTCGGAAACCGTTGCCGCCCAAGAAAACCCGTTCCCCGAAAGAAACGGCTGACAACGACTTAGACACCATTGGATTGGATGACGCCGACTTGCTGGATTCGCCCGCGAGTTCAACCTCATCAAACCCGATGGCAGACATGATCATTGGCGGGGATGATCCCGCTCCAACCGCTCCGCCAACACCGTCGGCATCGCCCACCGCGTCAAGTAGTGCGAATGTCGTCGTCAGAGGGGGCAGGTACGGCTCCACTTCGGCCAGCAAGCGTTCGGTGATTTCGTCCCCTATAATCGGGACATCCGGCAAGGGACAATCGGTGGCGAATTCAGAAACCCCACCGGCCAAAGAACCACCCGTAGCCTCAGCAAGCGAGGATATCGGCTTTGATGATGATATTGACGAGGTGGAAGAGGAAGATACCCGCCCGGTTCCCAAATCTCTTCTTTCAACGATTCCTAGTCGATCCAAGAGCGACCTAGCGAGCCATCGTTCTTCGGGACGAAGCGCTAGCTCGGTTCAAAATTTTCCCGATATCATTGGGGAGCCGACGGAATCGACCCCGGGAAAAGTCTCCCCGCCGGACGATATGATTGGAGGACCCGTTATCGGTGGGCCAGTTTCCACGACTGACATCGCCCCGACGTTACCCCCGGCAGCCTCGGCGACAACAAAACCCGCAGTGGGGAACCCAACAACCGCCCGAGACTTGACGCCAGCGGCGGTGCCCCGTTCGTTGCAGACGTCAACTCCGGCAGCGACAATCAAGCCGACTCCTAATCCGGTACCAACCTCGACCCGGGCACCCGCCCCAGCGGTTTCCCGTCCGACAGCCTTTCAGCGTCCGCCAGAACCCGCTGCACCTGCAACCCAAGTCCGCAGCGATCGGTATCCGACGATTCAACCGCCAGCCCCTCCGCTGACCAATCCGACCCCGTCGATTGTACCGCTGCCTGTGCCTCCGAGAAGCACCATCGGTCAAGCACCGGTCATCGCACCGGAATCAATCGAACCTCGGACGGTCTATATCTCGCAGGCAGCAGGCAGCGGAACGATCGCCGACGACAGCGATGGCTCAACCGCCCCGAATGTTGTTCCGATCCTGATTCGTCCCCGAACACTTAATCTTCACGATCTGCAGCCGATGCCAATCCACCTGTTGGCGGAGTTGGCAAAGGATTTTGGCATCGAGAATTACGGCACGCTCAAGCGGCAGGAGATCATCTTTCAGATCGTCCAACGAAATCTGCAAGGGGGAGGCATTATCAATACCCGCGGGGTTCTGGAGGTCATGCCCGAAGGGTTCGGATTCCTGCGCTCGCCCGCGTTCAATTACCTGCCCTGTCCAGAGGATATCTACGTATCGCCCTCGCAAATTCGGAGATTTGACCTGCAAACAGGTGATGACGTCCAAGGTCAGGTCCGTCCACCCAAGGAAAAAGAAAAATTCTATGCCTTGTTGAAGGTTGAGAAGGTGGCCGGTATCGACCCGGATGTGGCCAAGGAAAAGACGCACTTTGAGAATCTGACCCCTCTCTTTCCGAATCAGCGTTTTCTCTTGGAGACGTCCGCCGACGAATTGTCCACCCGGGTGGTGGATTTGGTCTGCCCGATCGGTCGTGGGACACGCGGATTGATCGTGGCCCCGCCGCGGACTGGCAAGACGGTTCTGATGCAGAAACTGGCCAATGCCATTCTCAAGAACAATCCGGAATGTTATCTGATTATTCTCTTGATCGACGAACGTCCAGAGGAAGTCACCGACATGGAGCGTTCCTGCAAAGGAGCTGAGGTGGTGAGCTCGACTTTTGATGAACCGCCAGAGCGGCACGTGCAGGTCGCCGAAATGGTGATCGAAAAGGCACGCCGGATGGTGGAACACAAGCTGGACGTGGTCATTCTTCTCGACTCGATCACGCGTCTGGCCCGGGCTTATAACACGGTGCAGCCGCACTCGGGCAAAATCCTTTCAGGTGGTGTGGACGCCAATGCTTTGCACAAGCCCAAACGGTTTTTCGGAGCGGCGCGGAAAATTGAGGAAGGCGGCTCCCTCACCATCATGGCCACGGCACTGGTGGATACCGGGAGCCGAATGGATGAAGTTATCTTTGAAGAATTTAAAGGCACCGGCAACATGGAAATCCATCTGGACCGCGCCTTGGTCGACCGCCGCATATTCCCATCGGTCAATATTGAGAAATCGGGAACACGCAAGGAGGAGTTGCTTTATCATCCGGATGAATTCACCCGGGTATCTGTCTTGAGACGGGCTTTGGTGGGAGTTCCTCCGGTGGAAGCGATGGATTTGTTGCTGGGTAAACTCAAGAAGACCCCGAGCAACATCATGTTCCTGCTGACCGTCGGGACGAAATAGTGGTAACTGGAAGAAGGCTGGCTTGGGCCGGTTACGGTCCGAGCCGCTTCGGTCCTCGGATCGTTCGTTTCCAATCCATGATCCTGGGTGCCCACATGCCGACCAAAGGTGGCGTTCCAACGGCCCTGAAGGAAGGCCGACGCATTGGCTGTGGGGTGGTCCAATTGTTCGTCAAAAACAACCTTCAATGGACCGGACAGGCCTATCCCGAGAGTCTCGTCAGCGAATTCAACCAGGAACGGGCAGCGGGCCGATTTCACACCGTTTTCGCGCATACGGGTTACCTTATCAATTTGGGTGCACCCGGCGGACCCAATCGAAAAAAATCAATCGATTCCCTGGTTCACGAACTCGAGTTGGCCGCCTCCCTAAATCTGCCGTTCGCGGTATTGCATCCCGGATCTCATCTGGGTAAGGGCGAGACCAGGGGCCTGCGAGCGATTGTGGATGGCTTGAACGACGTCATCGCAGCCACACCGGACTGTGGGGTCCGCATTGCCTTGGAGAATACAGCGGGACAAGGATCAAGTCTCGGCGGGGAAATCGCCCATTTGGCGACTATCTTCAGCCGGGTGGAACGGCGCGAACGGTTGGGTTTATGCTTCGATACCGCCCACTTCTTCGAGGCTGGCCACCCGATTCACACGCCCGAAGGTTGGGAATGCATCATGAGTGAAGTCGATCGGGAAATGGGATTACATCAAGTGCTCGCATTTCACTTGAACGATTCCAGGACACCGTTCGGCTCCAAGGTGGACCGCCACGCGGGGATCGGGCTTGGGTGCCTGGGCTTGGATGCCTTTCGGCATATCGTGAATGACCAACGGTTCGCAACCACGCCGGGATGCCTGGAAACGCCCAAATCGGCGGATTTGCATGAGGACATCGAAAACATGGAGCGATTGCGTTCATTGCTACTGCGCGGCGGCGGTGGATAACGGGAAAACACTCGATTTCGGGTCGCCATGCGGTCGAATAGGCAACTTCAAAACGAAGGATGTGTTTTTAGGGCTTACGAGACTGATAGCCAGATGCTCGTGAAGGAAGCATGTGGCCTTGTACTGGGCAAAATTAGAAAACGTACAACGGATGGTCTCACCCAGCTTTGATGCCGATGCCACTTCAAAGACGGTGAAAGGTGTCATCATCCCGCACCGAATGATCTTGGACATGGCCTCCTTCACGGTCCATAGAAGTGCCAGTGCCTCGGTCTCCCCGTCCACCAGTGGCAACATCATCAAGATTTCCGATTTGGACATTTGGGTTTTGATGACCGCCGATTTGTCGTCCTCGATTTCCTCAATGTCGACGGCCATGGGATGTTCCTCGGGAAAGGCGATCGCGGCTCCCCAATGTGAGCCGTGGGAAATACTCACTTGTGCGCCGGTGCCAGCACCGCTTGTCACGGGGTGCTGAAAGACACCCGGACGAATGCAAATTGAATTTGCGGTTGAGGCTGGTCTCATCCTCGCGAGGGCCTGTTTGGCACAGTAGCGTCCAAGGAGATAGCTCATCTGACGGCGCTCGGATGCGAGGGTCGAAAAGTAATGCACTTCCTCGGGATGGAGGAATTGGCCACTTTCGTCGCGCAATTCGGGCCAGTTGAGGCGGGCGAGACAAAATGCAGCTTGGAAGACGCCTTCGGGGTGCGCCATTTGCAACGACTCCACATAACAGTCTGCTTGCGATAACCTGGAATGGGGCATTTGAGTGAGGCTGAAGGAACATACTACCGCAGCACGATATTCGGGCGGTAATTCAAGATACATTGGCACGGTCTCCAGTCCAATGCCGGAATAGGACGTTGTCACGTCTGGGTCGCGCATCTTGTCGCCATTCGCTCCTTTGGTGGGCCCGCCCCCATCTGGATTGGGAGTCGGAATTTGAGGCGGCCCGCCTAGTATCAAACGAAGCGATGCCCTACGTTACTCATTTCGTGGTTTCGTCCCCTCGCATATTTCGCCTTGACTGAAACGCATCCAGCGGGGATCACCGTTTAAAAAGGAAATCCTGCCTCCCGTCTACCCATATCCGTGCCATTCAACATCTGATTTCTAGCTGACTTTTTCGCCTAAAGAGAACGACACCGCATCTCCATGTATGAGCACCGAATCATCTGAGGCTGCCGAAGGGTTCGACGCCAAGCACCGGCCTCCCGTTCCAAAAGACGCCCAGGTTACAACCTTAACGCAGTTGGACTCACCTATGTCAGGCGGGGTCAAACCCGGCACGATGAGCCTGGAGCGAAAGCGGAGGGGGTTCGAAATCGCGCCTATCCCTCTTCTGGCGATCCGGAATGATTCTGAAATACTCGAAGCCAATGAGGCCGCAACCAATTGGTTGGATATCCGTCACCATTCCAAGACTCCCGTCCATTTGGAACGACTGCTGCCCGAGACGGAACGGGCTGCCTTCCGCCTGTTTGTCCAAGAGCTCCTATTGGCACCCCGGATCCGCCGCTGCGAGCTGCGATTCCCAGGTGACGGATCACTGGAGGATTTGTCCGAGCTGATGGGAATCTTTTCTGAAGAAAACCAGGAAATCTGGATCGCCGCTATTGGTCACCGACACGGCCGTGGAGCAGAAGACGAAAGGCTACGCCCCGGGGACTTGTTTGAGACCATCCCGGCAGCGATTGTATTGACCGATCCAGTGGGTCGAATCCAGTGGGTCAACCGGGCTTTCGTCGAAATGACCGGATATCAGTTGGACGAGGCAATCCACCGTCGTCCAGGCGAGTTTCTCCAGGGAGCCGGGACCAACCCGGCGACGGTCCTTGCGATGCGTGATTTCCTCGCGAACAAGGCACCTTTCGAGGTCGAAATCCTGAACTATCATAAGAACGGAACACCTTATTGGGTTCTCATTACCGTCAATCCGATTGTCAACACTCGGGGCGACCTTATCATGTTTGTTGCTGTCCAAAAGAATATTTCAAAACGAAAGCTCGCGGAATTTGAACTGGCCAGGCTGGAAACATTTAATCGTACCATCCTGGAAAACATTCCCAGCCTGGTTGCGTTCTGGTCACGGGACCTCCGCTGTGAGTTTGCCAATCGGGAATACCGGCAATTTTTCGGCACATCGGACGAGACACTGCTGGGAAAATCAATGCCGGAGATTGTCGGATCGGAGTTATTCCAACAAAACGAGTTCTACATTCGCAACGCATTGCAGGGTCGAATTCAAGGATTTGAACGGGATATTCATACCGCCACTGGGGAAAAGCGGTCCACATGGACACAATATGTGCCGCGGATCACAGCGGAACAGCCCGATGGCTTCCTGGTATTGATTACGGACGTGACCCACCTCAAGCAGACGGAACGGGCTCTTCAAGATTCCAACCTTCGCCTGCGTGGAATATTGGAAACCATGCAAACCGGCCTCATTCTTTCTGATTTGGGCGGGCGAGTCACGGAGGTAAACCAGGCCGCGGTGCGAATCCTGGAATTGACCTACGACGAAATCGTGGGGCGCACTCCCCTTGATCCGAAATGGAAATGCGTGCGGGAGGATGGAACTCCGTTTCCCGGTGCCGAGCATCCACCCATGGTCGTTTTAGCAACGGGACGTCCCATTCAAAATGTCATCATGGGGCTCGGAATGAATGACGATTCCCTCAAGTGGGTCACCATCAATTCGTCACCGTTGACCGGCCCCGACGGACTCCGAGGTTGCGTGACCATTTTCTCGGATATCACCAGCTTCAAGCAGAGCGAGGAACGATCCCGGAGGGCCAAGGATGCAGCGGAAGCGGCGAGTCGCGCCAAAAGCCAGTTTCTCGCCATCATGAGTCACGAACTTCGCACGCCGATGAACGGCCTGCTCGGTTTTGCGCAATTGCTTAAATTGACCGAACTGACGACAGAGCAACGCCATTACACCGATATTCTAGAACGTTCCGGGGAGGCGCTCCTCGCTTTGCTGAATGACATACTGGACATGTCAAGAGTGGAGGCCGGAAAATTGGAGATGGAATTTAGAATGTTTGACCTTTCAACAGTAATCCAGGATGTCATCACCCTGAATTCGCACAATGCGCGCGAAAAGAACCTTAAGCTGTTTCTGGATTGCCCTTTGGAATCTCACGTTCAGGTCATTGCCGATCCGCGAAGGGTGCGGCAGGTGCTGCTCAATTTGGTGGGCAATGCGCTGAAGTTTACGCACCGGGGAGAAATCAGTATTGCCGTTACGCCAGGGGAACCCGGGTTTGCGCGAATATCCATCGTCGACACTGGCATTGGGATACCGCCGGAAAAACAGCATCTCTTGTTTCAGCCGTTTTCCCAATTAGATGCTTCCACGACCCGAAAATATGGGGGTTGCGGGCTTGGGTTGGCCCTTTGCAAAGAACTGGTGGGATTGATGGGCGGGCGCATCGGGTGTACCAGCGGAGTCGACAGAGGGTCGACATTTTGGTTTACCCTTCCGCAGTGTCCTGCTGAAGGTCGATGAATAGGACCGCCTGACAATTTGGCGTTCGGTGCCATCGTTTCATCGTAAGCGGTAAGCCGAGTGCATACCTGAACGGCAGCAAAGCCGTCGGGGCCACCGATGGTGATGACTAGGAAAAGGACTCTATGGAGCCGTCGAACTCGGGCCGGGGCGAGAGGCTTCCAATGAGCGGGAAGAAGTTGGTTGAGGTCGGACGGCGGTGTGGTGGGAAGTCTGCGTAAGATATAGGCTTCCACTTCCTTCACATTCATGGGCAGACCAGCCAATCCACTGATCACGCGGCGCACATTTCCATGCCGCAGCACCAAACACGGCCACCGTCAGCAATCGCCCCTCGGAGGTCCGTACCGTGTATTGCAGATTTTGGCCGACCGGTCCCCCATAGCCCAGGTAATGGTGCGCTCGCAAACCTGCCTTGGATTGAACCTCCAGTCCGCTGAGCAATGCCGCCAGTTCGGCCGAACTAAAACCCACCGTTAAGTCTTCGCCCTTCGGCCAACTGAAAACATTGGCTTCCAGGCGTCTTGCGCATACCCAAAGTCCACTGCCGTCGAAGTAGAGGATTTTGACTCGGTCACGCCTGCGATTGGAGAAAACGTACAGATGTCCCTGGAAGGGGTCCTGGCCCAGCACTCCCCGCACCCGGTTGCACAACCCATTAAACCCCTGCCTCATGTCCACAGGTGCCAGGGCCACAAATATCCGGGTCG
>CAILNN010000349.1 GCA_903835555.1 uncultured Verrucomicrobiota bacterium | reverse complement strand
TCCTATTTCAGATTGAGACCTCGAACCCAATCCCGCAACAATCTGGACTCCAGATAAAGCGGTTGGCTTTGGCTGCCGTCTCCAAGAGTGTCCTGGCTGAAACTGTCCAAGCTCGTGTGTCCCGCAGATAACCGTGATATCGACGTTGTTGGCAGAGCCCGATTTCGGCATAACCGGATGAGAGGAGCACCCATTCCATATCATCCCAACCACTGCCAAAACAGTCCAATTTCGGAAGTGAATTTGGCTGAAAACCTGTGTACGTAGTCCTCTTTCATAGATGAACATTATTGACCTGACGCGAAAAAGTAATAAAGCAACCATCAGATATCATTGCCATCTATGCCTGGAAAATGCCGATATCAAGTATGACGATTTCTCGGAACCTTCTCCTAAACTGGACTCTTGTGACCGGCCTGGCTTGCCTAAAAACCAACGCCGCCGATTCAGTAACCAATTCCCCTACATCCAACCCGGTACCCCTGACTCGTGCACATGCTCACAATGACTACGAGCATCGAAGGCCTTTGCTCGACGCCTTGGACTGTGGATTCTGTTCGGTCGAAGCCGACATTTTTCTGGTCGACGGCCAATTGCTCGTTGCCCATTCGCGTTCTGGTCTAAATCCCGAGAGAACATTGGATCGAATGTATCTGGAGCCGCTCGTTCAGCGGGTCAAAGACAATCACGGCAGTGTCTACCCTCGGTCCGCACCGTTTACCCTCTTGATCGACATCAAGGAAAACGGCAACGGCATTTATTCGTTACTGAAAGAGAAACTCCACCATTTTGCCCCGACCTGGACCCATTTTTCCGGAACCAACGTCACGCCTGGAGCCATCACGGTGGTTCTTTCCGGAGACCGCCCCACGGAGTTGGTGAAGGCCGATACCGACCGCGATTGTGCTCTGGACGGACCGATCGAGGCTTTAGAACAGAATTGGCCACCCACCCTTGCGCCGTTGGTCAGCGACTCTTGGGGCCCGACGTTCAGTTGGCGGGGTAATGGCTCATTTCCGAGCGATCAACAGGGACGGTTAACTCGCTTGGTTCAACAAGCGCACGCCCAGGGCCGCCGACTTCGCTTTTGGGCTGTACCCGATCGACCTGAAGTCTGGGGAGTCCTCCATCGGTCGGGAGTCGACCTGGTCAATACCGACCGCTTGCCCCAATTACGGGACTTCCTGCTTAAGTTGAATTCAGACGGTCGCTGATGAACCCTTTTTGGGGGAATGGCGCTTTGACAACGACCGTGAATTGGGCGGCGTCGTGAGTTCCCTGTCGCCGCCAACAAGTCTCTGGAGCAAAGGCGCTTGAATCGAATAGGAACTCGTGTTTAGGTGATGGAAACCATGGATGCCTTTCTGATTGCCTACCAGCACCACCTGAGGGCGGCGGTTGGTTGGATGGAGTTGGGCTTACCACGGGAGGCTCTTCAGGAAATTGGCGGTTTGCCAATTGCCATTCGGGAACACCCGAAGGTGCTGCAACTCCGTTGGTCCCTTCTGTCAGATTTGGAGGAATGGTCCCAAGCCTTTTCCGTGGCCGAAAAATGGTTGGAAAAAGAGCCACGTAATCCGGGGACATGGGTCAGTCGCGCGTTTGCCGCTCGCCGTCGACCCGGAGGGAGCATAGCCGAAGCTTTTGCCCTGCTTGAGCCAGCCGCCGCGATATTTCCCGGCGAAGCGGTGATCCCATTTAACTTGGCCTGTTACCAAGTTCAGTTGGGAGACTTGGCGGCGGCGCGAGAATGGTGGTCCCTGGCCCTTTGCCGAGGCGATCGCGATGACCTCCTTCGCATGGCGCTCGGAGATGCCGACCTGGAACCGCTCTGGCCGGAATTCCGCTCCCTACCGGCTCCTTCAGCTTAACGCGCTGTTCTCTGGCTCATGCCCGAACGGTTTCCCAAGCGATAATTCCAATCTCGCGCTTCCCTCAAAGGGTCGCCTCCCAGTAATTTCCCCGAGTGAAGCATCAAGGTCGGGCATCCAAAGCAGCCGTCACTATTCTGGCCAAGACGGTTGTTCCGCTCATTCTATTGTCAGGCATTGCTTGGTTCGCAATACCCGCTGCGCCCTGGCTTGCGCCAATTGGGCTCGCGGTGGCGGTGATAGTCACCGGATTCGTCCTCTGGTTTTTTCGCGACCCCAATCCCACTGTACCGACCGATCCGGACATCGTGGTTTCTCCAGCACACGGACTTGTCGATGTCGTCGATCAAACCGATTGGCCCAATCGTCCAGGACAGCGATGCCAGCGTTTGTCCATCTTCCTGTCGGTCTTTGACATTCATGTCCAACAAGCTCCGGTCGCGGGAGTCGTCGATTCTGTTCAGCATACCCCCGGCTTGTTTCTCAACGCCCTCAGGACGGAAAGTGCCGCGAAAAACGAAAACTTCCTCGTCTATTTTACTGCCAATGATGCCGCGAAGACCCCCGTGGCCGTTCGTCTCATCGCCGGATTAATCGCCCGTCGAATCCTCCCGTGGGTGAATGCCGGTGAACGGGTTGAACGAGGAGAACGGATTTCCCTCATCCAATTTGGTTCGCGAGTGGATTTATACCTACCATTGAACGCCGAGCTTCAAGTCAAGGTCGGTCACCGCGTGATTGGCGGTGAGTCCATTGTTGCCCGATTTCCGTCCGTCCGTTAGGCCGCTATCCCGTCATGAAGTCTGATTCCCCGCCACGACCAGTCCCCTCCCTGTCAGGGGACCCGCGACTGAGAATTTACTTGCTGCCCAATTTATTGACTGCGGCAAACCTCTTCTGCGGTTTTCTCGCGCTGACCCGGATCGTGGAGGCCAATCTCAATGACCCCTCGTTTATTGCCATCAAGGAATCGCTCTTTTACATTTTCCTCGCCTGCATTTGCGATCTTTTGGATGGACGGGTGGCCCGCATGGGGGGCATGGAAAGTCCGTTTGGACGCGAATTTGATTCCTTGGCCGATATCGTCAGCTTTGGTGTAGCACCCGCATTTCTGGTGCATCGTGTTGTTTTGCGCGAAGTGTTCCGGAATCGCCCCGAAATTGGATGGTTCATCGCCTCGATCTATGTCATCTGCGGTGCCTTTCGATTGGCCCGATTTAACTGCCTGGCCACCCTTCCAGGGTCGGGTGCCGGGGGCGGAAAGTATTTTGTCGGCTTCCCGATTCCCGCTGCGGCTGGCATGGTCGCCTCACTCACCCTGTTTCTGATCGAATGGTATCATCAGGAGTTACCGTTAACCGCCTTGCGCTTTTGTTTGCCAGTCATTCTCGTTTTGCTGTCCGGAATGATGGTCAGCGAGGTTCGGTATCCAACCTTCAAGAGCATCGGATGGCGGACACAACACCCGTTCGTCAAAGCACTGGTGATTGCTGTGATCGTCGGGTTGTTCTTTTTGCTCTGGCGGCATATCCTTCCCTTCGTCTCACCGTTGATTTTCACCGTCTATTTGCTCTACGGATTTGTGCGTCCAAGTATCTCGCGGCGAGTTCAGCGAGAAATTGAGGCCGATGACGAACCAGACGACGAAGAGGAGTTGGGAAGTGCCGGCTCGGATACTTCAACCACCCACAAATCGTAACCGCTTGGATGGTCGACTGGATTGACATGTCAGAAGCCTCTCTTTGGGGGCTGGTTGCCGGATTTGTCACTTCCGTGGTCGGCGGCCCAATCAACGTGACGCTCATCAATGAAGCGGCCAAGAATGGATTCCACCGTTCATTGCTCATTGCCTGTGGTGCGGTCCTCATGGAGGCGATCTATTGCGTCGCTGCCTTTGCCGGTTCGGCTGAATTGCTGGAGAACCGCTGGGTTCAGGCGGCCATGGAACTGATCAGCTTTTTCCTTGTCCTCATTCTCGGCATCAAATACCTCCGGGTCGAACCCGTAAAGGTCGACCCGTCGGTCGAGGAGTTCGTCGAGCGCAAGTTTCATCCGCGCGGTGCCTTTTGGATTGGATTCACACGAATGCTGGGTAATCCGGGGGTCTTGCTCCTTTGGTTCGGAGTCACCGGCTCGCTCGTAGCCCATAGGGCCATTGAGCCGGTATGGTCCTGCAAGGGGTTGTTCTGCGTCGGCGTTGCCATCAGCAGCTTTCTATGGTTTGCCGTGCTCTCCTGGGGCATTTCCCACGGGCAGGGAACCGGACGGTTTTCCCCAACCGCTCTGCGCCGACTCTCCCAATTGAGCGGAGTCGTCCTTTTGATAACAGCCGTCATCGTTGGCGGACGACTGATGATGCTTCTTGTTAAAAGGTGATCTAACCAAGGCGTTGTTCGAACCATATCAAGCAACCATTCTCATGCCTGTTCTAATTGGATTTCAGTGGCCGAAATTCTTTTGGACATCCCGCATGACGATATGGGACAAATTGCTGGAGTTCGACCATTCTGAATTTTTCAACTGCACGGCTGACATCTACTTGTGAACTCCTCCTTCGAAAGCGCTCGGCGGCAATGGACATCCCTCGGAGCAGACGATCCCTTATGGGCAGTGCTTTCCGATCCGGCCAAAAAGGGGGGGAAATGGAATATGGAGGAATTCCTGGCAACCGGGGAGTCGGATGTTTCACGTTTCGTCGGCTTCCTCCGAAAACATGCTCATTTAAGCCCTCCTCTTGGGGATGTCCTCGATTTTGGGTGCGGTGTCGGACGGCTTTCGCGAGCATGGGCGTCCCGGGCAAAATCCGTCACGGGTGTGGATGTTGCCCCAACCATGATTCAAATGGCGGAAAAGGTCTTGAGGGAATTCCCCAACGCCAGGGTTTGCGTCAATGTTGAAAACAACCTCCGGCAGTTTTCCGACAAGTCGTTTGACGTTGTTGCCTCTTACATCACCATTCAACACATTCCTCCGGCAGCGGCACTAACGTATCTCAGTGAGCTTTGCCGACTATTACGCCCTGGCGGCGTCCTGATTTTTCAGGCAATCACCGAACGTAAGCCTGGGGATTGGAAGGGTTGGCTCGGGGATTGGTTTCCATGGTTAGTAGAGATTCATCACCGATTGATCAAAGGTTTTCGCGTATTTGTCACCCCTGAGAAATCAATCTTTCGACTAATGCAATCGATGGCGATGGAGACAGTCGCTATAGAAGAAGATCCAGGAGCTGGTAAAAACGTCACAAGCCGGATATTTATTTTCAGAAAACGCTGAATGCGGGATGATGGGCTGGAACCGTACCATCCCGCAGTTGATGTCGAAAGGTAAACCCCGATAAAATCCCGCTCAGACCTATGGAACTAAAATAAGAGCGAAGTACCGGGCACTTTCGGATACGACGACGTTTTGCTCATAATAATTCGTCGTCGCCACAAAAGGATCTCCCACCGGATTCCAGACCGAAAAGTCAGAGGTTGAGACCAACTGGTACTTGCTTCCGATCGTAACACCCATTGAAACTTTGACCGCCGAGACTTCCAGGGCGAGGATGGCGCTACTTCCAGGAGGGGTGAAGCCGACTCTTGGCACCGAAGTATACCCTGACCCAGGTGCTGTTATGGTCACTCCAACCACTCTCCCGTGAAAGACTTGAGCAGTTGCTTGAGCTCCATTTCCACCCCCTCCAATCAAAATGACGATGGGCGGTTCGGAATATCCTGAACCGAAATTTGTGATTTGCACACCAGTAACAGAACCACCAGAAATAGTTGAATTGGCGGAGGCCATTCGTGGAGGCTCGGGGGCTGGCGGATCAATGATGATCACGGTATCGAATGAGCCGTAACCATGTCCAGGATTTAGAACATTCAGGTGGACAACATAACCGTTTGTTACGACGACGCCCAAGCTCGCGCCGTCTCCTGTGCCGTAAACGTATGCATTGGGAACATTTGTATAGCCGACACCAGGGTCCGATATTGTGGCACCCACGAGAAAACCATTGTCGATCTTGGGTGTGGCGATCGCTACACGGGGCGTTGTTGGCCCGCTTTCATAGCCGTACAGCAGTGAGACCTCTTGGTCCGACAATGCCCGGTTGAATATTCGAACGCCCGCCATTGCGCCGTTCAAATAGTGGATGTAGGGGGATGAGTTGAGGTATCCCGATCCGAATACGATTTCCGATTTACCAGCATGCTCTGGCAAACTGGCGTTCGTCGTGCCCACCCGGACGCCGTTTAGATAGAGGCTCTTGTGCAAGAGATCCCCAGCGAATACGACGTGGTTCCAAACATTGGGCGATAGCTTTGTGCCGGTGACAAATCCCGATACTCCCTGGAAAGTATTATCTTCTTCATAGAGCGTTCCGTCGGAATGCATCCCCACCCAACGGTCCCCCGCGTACTGTGCATCGTCATCGTAAAGGAATATTCCTTCGCTTAATCCCGACGGCCAAACCCACATCGACCAAGTCAAAACTCGATCTGCGTCATGGGCATCGTCCTTGCCGACATGTATCAACGCTCCGCTTCCGTTGAACCAAGCTGCTTTCGACCAGGGCGCAATGGAAATGTTGGTGAAAAAGGCCCCAAAGAGAGGCACTCCGGTCGGTCCAACGCCCTGTTGATCGACCGCGTTGCCCTGTAGTGGGTAGGAGTAAATCAATCCATTGGTGACAAATTGCGGAGGAGGTCCCTGCTGAGCCGTCAAACTAAATAACCTAACGGCCAAAAGATACGTCAAGACTATCAGTCGAGAATAATATGAATCTGATTTCATTCCTACCCACCCTTCACCTGTCTGAAGGTATTTGCAAGCGGAATTTCCAGATTGCAATCAACAGGGTCGGCCGTGTTCCTGAACCCCTTTGGGGTCTGCCGAAGCGAAATGGTTGCGCGTTCTGCATTTACCGTCACAGGAATGGCTTTTTAGGAAGGAATTCGCTAACCCCATTTTGGATACATGAAACTAGGTTGAATTCAATCGACTACTTGGAATGCTCTTGTTGAACGTGCTGCGCCAAAATGTCCCGCCCGAAATCTCCGTTGAATTCCCGCCAGACCGCATGGATATGATTGGCGTCGTTCTGGGTATTGTCATACTCAAACACAAAGGTGGGACCTTGTAGCCGGTAATAATGACGATCACCCCGCTTGAAACCTCCCGCCCAGACAAATTGAATGGTGTCGAGTCCGGCTTTCTCCAAGCGGCTGAAATCAGCCTCGGCCAATTCGCCTCGTAGACGCCCCAGATACTCCCGCAGCAGGTGGATTGCCACCTCCTTCTGTCCTGGGTTAAGTTTGCCCAGTGATAGCCCGCCCGGCGTTAGTGGGTCTGCTTTGCGAACCGCCAGCGTCAGAATGTCATCCGGTGCTTTTGTATCGATCACCGCGATTCCGCGTTGCTCGTCGTTGAGCGATGTCACCAGTTCGCGGGCCAAATCTTCTTCGACCCCCAGTACGCGCAATCCCGCCCGTGGCCCGGAACGGACTTCCGCCGGGTTGGTTCCCAGAAAGCTCGGAGTTGCCCCAATCACCGAAGCGCCGTCCAAAGTGAAGTTCACCGACAGGTGATGTCCTTCCACCCGCCAGCCCCATTGGCCTTTCGCGGCTGGTTCACCAAAGATGCTCACATAGTATAATTCAGGGTCGCGCGGAAAACGACGGGCAGGACCCTCCAAATCCTGGAGTATTTGTTCCAGGCTCATGATGGTGACTGCTTTGACGTATCCACGCTGGCTCAGTCCGGTGGCCAGGAGGGCATCCGCCAAATGGCGCTGGGCCGAAGTCATCTCCTTCATAGGCAGACCCTTGCGGTCCTTCGGAATGAAATGCCAGTTCTCCCGTTCATCGGCGTCAAAGGCAAACGTCGCCTGGGCGCGTTGGCCATCCGTGAGTGAGGCCAGGAATTGGTGGGCGGAAGATATCATGTCGTCTCCCGGACCGGCGACCAATCGAATCGCTAGGCCAAAAAGACAAAGCAGCGAGGTGACTTTCATGAACTAGGCTGCGCTGATTGCCGACCGGTTCCCAAGCAAAAAATCCGTGGCTCACGAAGTAGAGCGAGTCCCTGCTTCGACCTTCTTGCGAATAGGGCCTATACCGGCCATTCTGGTGCCAGTGAAGGTACTGTTCATTGGGGATGTTGTGGGCGAGCCCGGACGACGTGCCGTCCGGCATTTATTGCCTCGGCTTCGGGCGCGTTTTGATTTTGAGTGCGTCATCGCCAACGGCGAGAATTCTGCTCACGGCGCTGGCATCACCTCTTCGACAGCCCAGGAATTACTGAATGCGGGAGCGGATGTCATTACGTCTGGGGACCACGTTTGGGACCAGAAGGAATCTTCGAGCCTACTGGAGCAGGAACCGCGTTGCCTTCGTCCAGCCAATTATCCCGCCGGAGTTCCGGGGCAGGGGAGTTTTCTGGTGCAGCGCCCGGGACGGCGTCCCCTGGCCGTCTTGAACCTTCAGGGGCGCACCTTTATCGCAGCCCACGAGAACCCGTTCACGGTTGCTCGGAGGGAGGTTGAACGTCTCAGGCAAACAACCCCGTTGATATTCATCGATTTTCATGCCGAAGCGACATCGGAAAAAGTGGCCATGGGATGGATGCTGGACGGCCAGGTCAGTGCGGTCATCGGTACCCACACCCATATCCAAACTGCTGACGAGCGAATCTTGCCGAAAGGAACAGCTTGTCTGACCGATGCCGGTTGTACTGGAGGGCAGGGGGGAGTTCTTGGTCGTGATTGGGCTCCGGTGGTTCACCGGTACTTGACCGGCCTGCCTCAGCGATTCGGCATATGTGATGTCGATATCCAATTACAGGGGTGCATTATCGAAATTGACGACGATACCGGGCGGTCCACCTCCATTCTTCGGGTGATCGAACGATTGACTCCGGAATAAAGCCTTTGAGGCGAACAACCCAGTATAGTTATTACCCCCGTATGGCCCGCACGACAAAATCCCAATGGGAGTTTGGCGACTTGCTCACCCCAAGTGTCCCGACTCCCCTTCCTCTCGCTCCGCCAATTCGGAAGATTTTGTCTGTGGGCGATTTCACCCTGCAAATCAAACGCTCATTGGAGCGAGATTTTGCCACAGTGTGGGTCACCGGCGAGGTGTCCAATTTGCGGGCCCAACCGTCCGGCCATCTCTATTTCGTATTGAAGGATAACCAGGCTCAATTGAGTTGTGTGCTGTTTCGCGGACAAACCGTTGCCGAAAAGAGTCAGCTCCGCGATGGAGTTCAAGTCATCCTGGGTGGTGATCTGACCGTTTATGAGTCGCGCGGTCAATACCAGTTGCGGGTCATCCAGGTGGAACTCCAGGGTGCAGGAGCTCTTCAAGCGGCTTTCGAGCGTCTCAAAGCCCGACTTTCGGGCGAGGGGCTTTTTGATCCCGGACGCAAGAGGCTGATTCCGCGCTACCCGAAACGGGTCGGAATCGTTACTTCAGCATCGACGGCTGCGCTCCGCGATGTGATTCACGTCCTGTCCAGACGGGCGGGCGGGATGGAGGTTATTCTGTCCCCCTGCCGGGTGCAGGGCAAAGGGGCTGAATCTGAAATCGCAATGGCGATTGATCGCTTGAATGCTTGGTCATCCCCTGCCAGCCCGATCGACGTGATCCTCGTTACCCGCGGTGGCGGCTCTATTGAGGACCTCTGGTGCTTCAATGAAGAGGTGGTTGCCCGGGCTATAGTTCGCTCCCGGATTCCTGTGGTCAGCGCCGTCGGACATGAGATTGACTTTACCATCGCCGATTTTGCTGCCGATCTTCGTGCTGCGACTCCCAGCGCGGCCGCCGAGCTGCTCACCGAAGGGTACATGGCCGCGTCTGAATCGGTGGGACGCGCCCGTCGGCGCTTAAGCCTTTGGACCAGTGGTCAAGTGCGGCAACGCAGTGAGCGTTTGGAAATGGCTGCCCGCAGGCTGGCAAGAGCACATCCGCAACGGGTTGCGGAGGAAAAGAGCCAACTATTGGATGACCTGCGCCTTAGGTTGTCCGAATCCTGGAGGTCGGGAAGTCAAGCCCATCATCAAGAACTCGCGGACTGGGTCAGGCGGTTGGCTGCTGTACGCCCTCAAGCCTATTTGGAGCGGTCAGCCAGCCACGAGAGGGACCTGCGTCGACGACTGGTTTCGACGGTTGAAAAGTCTATCCATTTTCACCAGAGCCATTTCCGACGCTTGGCAGATACGCTTCGGACACTATCACCCAAGTCCGTACTGGATCGAGGGTACTCCATTACGCAGAACGCGGATACGGGGGAGGTGGTTCGAAAAGCCGATCAAGTCCAGCCGGGATGCCGCATACGCACACTTCTCGCAGTCGGTAATATTGAGTCTGTCATTGAACTTCAATCGCGCGATGAAACTTAAGCGTGGTCTCTTATCTTGGCCAACTCGCGACTTTGGCTTGCAACGGTCTTTTCCAGCTCCGAAACCTCTCGAAGGGCGGATTCCAGTCGCGACCGAAGCAGAATTTGATCGCGTAGCCAGGCAAATCCAGGGTTGTTTTCCGAGTTGGCCGCCAAGCCATCCATGAATCCTGCCTCCGTTAATTCCGCTTCCGTCAAAAGCTCCGTAATTGACCGCCCAGACGATAACCCGGAGATCACCTGCCGGATTTTTCGCAGTCTCGCAGAACTTTGGATAGACGTATGCTGGGTGACATTGGGGGTGGCCTTTGACTGTGAAATGGCTCCGACCCCGGCCAAAGGATTATCTACGATTGGTTTGGTGATCATCGGTTCGTACCGGGTGTACAACGCCATCAAACGGGTTCCGGAGGTTCGAATCTTAAGGACTCCTCGTCGCCGTCCTCGCTCCAAGCGATTGTAGTTGCTAAACTCCTCCAGAATTCGGCTCACGTCCTTGCTATCCGACGATTTGCCGACACTCCGAATGGTTTCGAGGTCCATGGCAAATAGGCGGCGGTGAATCAAAAGGAAAAAAAGGGCCGGGAGAAATCGGAACGGCTGAATGGTTTGGAGGAAGACTTTGGTCTCGAAATCCTCCGGTTTGCAACGTCGATGGGAACAGTAGGCGTCCCGAAAACTACTGTTAGAGGTTGGGAGTTGGGTGGCCATAAAAGGTATAGCGAGTTATTTGTGCTACAGGAAATGGTCTAAATTGGCAATCTTTCCTCGTTCAGACCAGACGGGCTTTTGTTGGCGTTGGTTTCAAATTCGACTAATCGCGCCGATAATTCTGCGGCAACAAGTGTCAACCGCTTTGCCTCCTGGCGAAGTTTTATCACTTCATCCAATTGTGCAAGGTATTCGGCAAACCAGACCAAATCGACTCTTCCGGGTGAATGGATCGATAGGTGTTCCCGAAGCTCTTGTGCCGTCATGCCCGTATCGTTCAGAGCGGATTCCATCGATCGCCCCTGCACAATATCATCGCGGATTTTGCGAATCCGCCGGATGGTAATGGCTCCGCTATCGCGGAGCTCGACGGGGACGGCATAAGCCGGCAGATCAATGGAAGCTGCTGCTTTTGCGCGAAGAAAAGGGAGAAATGGCTCCAGGTGCTCTCCTACCAGGATACCCCGAATACAAATGCCCAATTTTCCACGCCGGAAACCCCGCTCTACTCCTCTCAAGTTCTCGAATTCATGGATCGCTCCCTCTAGTTCTTCCGGCGTCGTTGCATTTCCAGCGTTTCTGGCCGCTTCCAGGTCCTTCTCGAAGAGAGAACGTTCAATGACCCAGAAGACCATCGCAAACGGGATCACATAAAACGGAAAGCAACGCCAAACGAGGCGCCTTTCAAACTGGTGGACGGGAAACCGATAATGGGCGCAATAGGCCTCCCGAAGATTGCCATACTTGTCCCCGTTCTTTGACATCGTTGGAAGGTGGTACCATGGCCTCCCTGGGGACGACAACCTTCAACCTTCCGTTTGCCTATGGCAGATGGCCGGAACCGTCGGTAATGGCTTCCGGCGGGATGTGGGCTCGGTCAAGCTGCCCCAGAATACTGGCTAGTCGTTCCAAGTTAGGCGTGGAGACCCCGCAAGCACGGGCTTTGCGGAGCGGTTCAAAAAACAAGCTGTCTAATTCAAGAGGCTGCCTTCGTTCAAAATCAATCAGAGTCGATGCCCGATAGGCTCCCATTCCAACTGTGCGAGCGCATTCCTGCTCGGCATATTCGATTGGGATTTCAAGCCCCAGTTGATTGGCGATGGCAATGACTTCTCGCATCAAGGCCAGCACCAACGCATGCCAGTGGGGGGCACCCAACAAGCCGTCCGTGGCAACCACCGGAAGCAAGCCCAACTTCGCATCCAAAATTCCACTCAAAACAGATTCGTATCCAGCCGCCGCCGCCACGCCCAGTCCATTGAATGGGATATTCCAAACCAGTTTCAACCAATGAGCCCGATCCAATCGGTCCGCGACCTGGCACGGGATTCCCGAATGTCGGAGCAGCGTGGCCAGATCATGGGTGCGTGGTTCAGGCCATCGCTGGAATTCCCCAAATAAAATCCGCCCCCCGTGGATGTGCCGAATCCGGCCCGGGCTAATTCGGTTGAGCGATACAAAGCAAAGCCCCCCAAGGATTTGCTCGATGGGGAAAAGCCGGGCCAAAGCCTCTTCATTTCCAAGCCCGTTTTGAAGCGTCAACAGGGCCGTGCCCGGCCCAACCAATGGCGACAGGAGGCTCGAAAACTGATCGTTCGCCGTCGTCTTTAGCCCAATGATGACCAAGTCACTGGGTCCAACCTCTTCGGGTCGTCGAGCACACCTCGGGTGAGCCCGAAAGGATTCAGTATCACCGTCGATCTGCACCCCATGCCGTCGCACCGCGTCGTAGTCCGACCTCAGAAGGAAATGGGTCTCATGCCCTCCCTGGCACAACTTCGCTCCATAGTAGGAGCCAATCGCACCACATCCGACGATAGCAATTTTCATCAGGCCAGGAGGATCGTCCAAGAAATCTTGGCTCTTGGGGCAGTTGAAAACGACCGGGAGTCTCGCCTTGTGGCATTCATCGGATTGGAGATAGAGAGCCGACGGGTGGGGCTTTCTCCGCCAGTCAGGTTTGGCAAAGTCTGTGCCAACACATTCAAAACCGTGTCGTTAAAGGCATCGGAGACAGAGTGGCTGAGCCATCTCTATCGTCCGACTGCCGTGGCTCCCGACACTCCCAATTACTTGGAACCCAGGATGGCATCCTTTGCCGCCTTCGCGACGCGGAACTTGACGACTTTCTTGGCCGGAATCTTGATTTCTTTGTCAGTCCCGGGAATGCGGCCAATGCGGGCTTTTCGATTCTGCAAGACCAATTTGCCAACCCCAGGGAACGTGAAGGTGTGTTTCGCGTTCTTGTAGGCCAATTGAGCCAGTTCATCTAGGAACTGGACGGACTGCTTCTTGGTGAGACCAACTTTTTCTGCGAGGGCGGTTGCGATTTGGGACTTTGTTAAGGCTTTTGACATGGTATCGTTTTTAGTGAATGTGTTGCGTGGTTCTAGCTGCGAAATAGCAGGAAACCCGCGCATTTAAGCAACCAGCACTGTTGCAGCAAGGGAAATTCCACGTTAATTCGCGGAAATGTTCGTTCACTTGGCATTCAATTGGCCAGTTTAATGGCGATTTCCCGGCATTTCCAGGCTCCAAAAACTCGCCCGGCTTGACCGTTCGCAACCCGCTTCGCATGGTAGAGGAGTGATCGACCCGTCCGTTATTCTGAGTGATTTCCGGTATGAAATCACCCGCAAAATCTTTGAGGGAGGTATGGGCATAGTCTACGAAGCCTTGCAGCATGGTGCCCGTGGCTTTGCTAAACGCGTGGCTATCAAGGTCATCCGCGACAGATATGCTCGTCAACCCGAATTCATCGAAAACTTCATCGGTGAGGCAAAATTGGTCGCTGACTTGATCCATACCAACATTGTCCAGACCTATCATCTGGGCGAATCGCGCGGCTCCTGTTTCATCTGCATGGAACTCATCCGCGGCGTGAATCTGGACCAGTTCATGATTCGGCTTGCGGAAACTCATACCGACCTGCCGCCCGAGATAGCGGTCTTTATCGTCAGCCGTATCGCCCGAGGTTTGGCCTACGCCCATGCAAAATGCGACCGCGGTGGGCAACCCCTCGGTTTGGTTCACCGAGATATTAGCCCCAAGAATATCATGATCGCTCTTGAAGGGGACGTCAAAATCACCGATTTCGGCATCGCCAAAGCAAAAGGACTCCTCAAAGACAAAGAAGGGGAAGAGGTGGCGGGAAAACCAGAATGCATGAGCCCTGAGCAAGCCAATTTCCAAGTGACCGACCGCCGATCGGATATCTTCTCGTCCGGTATCCTCCTGAGCCAATTGTTGGTTGGCAAAAATGTGTTCAAGGCAACGAACCCCGAAGAGTCTCGCCAGCGGGTCATCAACCTTCCAATCCCAGATTTCCGCGAAATGAATCCGAAGATCGAGCCGAAGTTAGCTGAAATCCTCAGCAAATCTCTCAGCCGCGATCTGGCGAGCCGATATCAGTCTGCCGACGAGTTCCTCTATGAATTGGAATACTTGATCTACCACCGCGGTTACGGTCCCACCAATGAGACCATGGGGCGTTTGGTTCGGGGATTGTTTGAAGAAGACTTCAAACAACAACCCGAGCCGTCGCGGATTGGGTCCGCCGGCATCACTGCGATGGATGACGCAAAGAATCGCGGTGGTGGACTTTTTGACCGAATCAAATCACGTTTCTCATGATGTCTGCTCCCTCTCGGACGGTAACACTCGGCCTCCTGCAACACGCATGTTCGGACGATCCCCGTGCTAACCTCAATGCCTGCATCAACGCGGCTCATGCCGCTGCCGACGCTGGGGCTCAAATCATCTGCACCCAGGAGTTATTTAGGTCGGAATATTTTTGCCAAAGCGAAGAGCACCGTTTTTTTGCCTTGGCGGAATCCATTCCCGGACCATCCACGGAAGCATTTCAGTCCTTAGCTCGGAGTCGGGGCGTCGTGGTAATCGCTTCTCTCTTCGAAAGAAGGGCCAGCGGCCTTTATCACAATACGGCGATCGTCATTGATGCCGATGGGACCCTTCTCGGTAAGTATCGAAAGATGCATATCCCTGATGACCCACTTTTCTACGAAAAGTTCTATTTCACCCCGGGTGACCTTGGGTTTCGTGCCTGGAAAACCCGATTCGGCACACTCGGAGTTCTGATTTGCTGGGATCAATGGTATCCCGAGGCGGCGCGTCTTACGGCCTTGCAGGGAGCAGAAATCCTTTTTTTCCCGACTGCCATTGGATGGCATCCAAAGGAAAAGGCTGAATTTGGAGAGCGGCAACACGGTGCTTGGGAGACCATCCAGCGAGCCCACGGTGTCGCCAATGGATGCTTCGTTGCAGCGGTCAATCGCGTCGGTCATGAGCGACCAATCGGCGGAGATGGGCTTGAATTCTGGGGCCAGAGCTTCGTCAGTGGAACTTCCGGCGAAATCCTGGGCAAGGCTGGGATCGGCGTTGCCGAAAACCTGCTCGTCTCCGTCGACCTGGCTCAAGTGGACGCAACCCGCACTCACTGGCCGTTTCTAAGGGACCGCCGAATTGATGCCTACGGTGATATCACCCGGCGATTCATTGACTAGGGCGCACTAAGACCCAACCGAGACTGAGCGATTGTCCAGATGCTGGCTGCGACCTCTTCGATCGACTTGTCCCCGTTGACTTCGACTACCCGATCCGCTTCTTCGATTGCCAGTCGGTCGTATGCCGCGTAAACCCGATCGAAAAAGGACTTCGACTCCGCCTCAAAATGGTCCGTAACGGGCGGTGAAGACAAGTTTCGTCTGCCTAGGCGCTCTCGGGTTGCTTCCGCAGAGACCCGAAGCAGAAATGTGAGGTCAGGGCGGGTTGTCCCGACACTCAGCCCAATGATTAAATCGAGGGAAACCCGACTGATTCCACGTCCGCCTCCTTGATAGGCCAGGGTGGAGTCAAAAAACCGGTCCATCAAGACGATGGCCCCGCCTATGAGCGCCGGGCGAATTACCTTGGCGACCAATTCAGCACGACTTGCACTGAGAAGAAACAATTCCGTGCTCGGTTCTATTCCCTTGGACTCTGGGGCATGCTTGAGTAACTCGCGAATCCTCTCCCCCACCGGCGTTCCCCCCGGTTCGCGGACGATCAATACGCGATGGCCAAGCGCTTGAAGTCGCTCGCTTAGGAGTCGAATCTGAGTGCTTTTTCCTGCGGCCTCTCCCCCTTCAAAGGTCACCAATCGCCCCGAAGACATCGCCTCTTACTTCGGGGCTGGTGATACGGGATTTGGTAGCGGGTTTGCTCCAACTGAGTCCAAATGGACCTGGAGTTTAAAGTCGCCGTCCAGGTATTCCACCAGCGATTGAACCTGATCGTCGCTCAGGATGCCACCCGACTTGAGGGCAAACGCCGGCATGAAGGTGTGTTCCTTGCCGTTGCGAATCCATTGGGTCCAATAAGCTGCGTCCGTCGGTTTGGTGAGCGCGTGGAGCTGTGGTACCATGGAGGCCCGATTGGCCGCGTCGTGGCATATCCCGCACGCCGTGTCATAGAGCTCATGCCCCTTTTTGCCCAGAGTCGGCGTCACATGGCAGGTGGCACAATCACCACGAAAGACGGCTTGACGGTCTACGGCCGCGATTTGCAGGTTTCGCGAGCGGTCCATTCGATTGCCCGAGATCTCCAAGCTTGGCAAATTCATCCGGACGGACAACGGAAATGATCCAGCCGAAGAAAGTACCGTAGCGGTCTTGTTCACAGTGCCGTATTTGCCGGTTAAATCGACAGTGACACCTATCTTGCCCGAATCTCCGGGTGCCAATTTCCACGGTTGACTCGGTAATTGTGCCGCCGTGCACCCGCAGCTCGTTTGAACCCGCGTAATGATGACATCTTCGCTGGAAACATTGGTCACCGAAAAACTGAACTCCGCCTTGGTTACCCCATTGGTCCCATCAAAAGTCTTGAGCAACGAATCGAACGCCAATGCTTTCGGGTTGGGTTTGACCGGCATAATCGATTCCGGGGGCGGACCGGAAAGCGGACGGTAGGCCGTCGCAGCGGATAGGTTGCCTCCGGACACCGCCGGACCAGGCGCTGCCGGCAAATTTGTTGTTGCCGACAAGCGCCGAATTGCAGGCGCTGGTTGGGGGACCTCCGGGTCGGCGTCTACCACGAAAGCTACCGAGACGAAAATACCCAGGAACCCCATCCAATTCTGAAACGTGCTCATATTCAGGGCTAGTTGACAATTACCGACCCACTTTTTTCCCCGTGCTAGATGCATCCAGGAATTCAATGGGAGCTTAGTCGGATTGACGCCAGTGGCAACCTCTGTCTTTCGTTGCTTTTGGGTCACTACGGTGGTCACCGTTTTGCCTAGTCGATAGGAAAATGCATTCGAAATGGCACCCTAGCGTTTCACCGCCCCAGCTTTTAATGCATTCAAATACCCCCGGGCCAGATGATCCTCGGGGTTGATCTGTAGGGCTCGCTCAAAATACATCCGTGCGTCGGAATTCCGTCCCACTTCAAGCGAAATGATGCCCAGGCTTCCAAATGCCTCGAAATCGTACGGATTCAGCCGAACGACGTCGCTGAATTCTCGTTGCGCTTCCGCCAGCTTCCCCTCCTGCAGGTAGAATCCGCCGAGGTCGTAATGCGGTTCATCGGCCATTGGGTCGAGTCGGATGGACTCGCGAATATGCGCAATCGCCTCGGGAACCGCCCCTTCGCTCAAGAGAATACGCCCCAATCGTTTATGGGCCTCCGCGTCCGCCGGATTTATTTTCACCCGAAAGGCAAAAAAATCCCGGCTGGTCTTCACAAAATATCTCGCAAAATCATTTGCCAGCACCCGGTAATTCTGGCTGTCGCGGGGCAACAATTGGAAATAGAGCTCGCCCATCTCGTCGCGGCTCTCCAAGCCAAACCGGATTCGTTCTGGCGGTTGGTGGGGATTTCGGATGTTATTGGTGCTGTTGTCATAGGTGAAATCGAGAGTTAGTTTTGATCCCTTTGGCAACCATACGGGTTTGGAGTATTGATAATCTCCCTGCCACTTGAAGTCCCAATTCTTGATCCAGAGTAGCGGTACCCGCTCCCCGTTCGGCAGGGTCGCGTATCCTTTCAGGTCCCTTCCCAGGTAATGGGCGTGGGCACCCGACCGTAACACGGCTGCATCCACAGGAAGGGTATACGATTCGGTAACGTTATAGTTAGCCTCATCAGGGGGAATATCCAGTCTGAGGGCCGTCAGCTTTAGGCGAAACGATTGATTGGTCGGAGGGCGATCGGTAAAATAAAAGGCCACTGACGGAAGAATTTTCTCTGGCTTGCCCGACGGATTCAAGTGGGTTTGTAACACCAAATCAGTGCCAACCTTGAGCGGCCAAGCAAGCCCCTCAGGTGCCGTGGATGCCAATTTACCCGGTTGCCATCCGAGCAATTGGCCCCCAGGCATGTGGGCCGTTTCTGACAACTCCATGCCCGGGAAGCCCGGTGGAGTATTCCGCGCGGCCAACAGCCGCGACCGACTGGTTTCGTCAACCTGAATGAAGGCATGATGGACGATCTTGGGGTTGCCGGGATTGAATTCTACTGCACGGACAAATCGCAGCTTATCCGTTGGAATGGGCGCGACAAAGTTCCAGTAAACATCTCTGCCCGTGGAGGCCAGGGTGTACGTCGGCAATTCAACGACCAAGTCTGGTTTTCCCAACTGCCAATCGGAGTTCCAAACCGGGGCAGGTGGTGAATCCGACCGGATGCCTTCCTCAGTCCCCTCGTGTACCCATTGCTCCAGGATGCCAATCTCTTCCTCTGTCAGTCGCCTTTCATTGGTGAATTCTCCGTAGCCGGGGGCCGGTAGCCACGGTGGCATATAGCGACTTTGGGTGACCTTGACGATCTCCAGTGCGCGCCTCTTGGTTTCATCGTAGGTCAGCAGGCTGAATGGGGCAGATTGACCGGGCCGGTGGCAGTTGGAGCATTGTGCGAAAAGGATGGGCGCGATGTCATGGTAATAGGTCAAAGAGCCCCTTGGACGGCGGTGGTATACCTCTGGTGCGGACGCTGATCCTTCATTTTGGGGGTGTCGTTTTCGCCATATCCAAGTTCCACTACCGCCAATGGCCAGAAGAATCATCATTGCCAAGGCGTAGCCCTGGCGTCGTTTGTTGAACGGTGAATTCCGGGCAGTCCGTACTTGCTGGCGCAGTGCTTTCTTGGAAGGTTTCTTCCGTCTTTGACTCATGGCAGCGGTGAAATCGAACATCCAATCGCCCGATTCTTGGAGGTGGCAGGTTTTCTCCCTTCGAGTACATCCTGAAGTGCCATCCGCAGGTCAAACTGGGTGGTCACGGTTCGCTCATCGCCAAGCTCGGCATACCGATTGTCGATCCTGCCCCGATAAACCCACCCTTGTCCCGGAACAAAGATCGCGGCCTCTGGCGTTACTCGCACTCCTGCCGCCCGACACATCAGATGTTTTGGATCGCGAAGGGCGGGAAAGGGATATTCAAAATCCTCGACGTGTTTCCGAATGACTTGCGCGGTATCCTCCCGATTGGGATAGACCGCTCGAAACGCAATTCCCGCAGGACCGAATTCCCCATCGAGCTTCCGAAATTCAGGGGCGTAGGCGTTGCAGATCGGGCAATCGACACTGACAAAAAGAAACACAAATGCTTTGGTCTCTTCACTTCGGAATGCATTCACAACCTGACCGGAGATATCCTCCAAGCGGATGACCGGAATATCGGGCCGCACTTCCGCTTTCGCTATCGTTGAAGCCAAAAGGACGACTCCAATCGCTGCAAAACCGACGGCGATTCTTTTCCATGCTATCGCCGTCCAGGTGCCCGAGCCCCCGGAAAAGGCGTGGGTCCCCTGATAGCGCCCGTTCTTGTCAGACTGCTTTCTTCTGAGTGATAGACGTTTATCGAACCGATGAAAACGCATGTAAACATATAAACACGCGTAAACGAGAAAGGCAAACGTACAACTTTCGTTCGATTGAGAATTAATTTCCTCACCGCCAACTCAGGGGACCCGTACATCGCACGACGAGGATTGTTGGCCCATGGTTGGTTAGGGATGCTCCGGCGCGACATCGAGAACACGATATCCCATCGCCAGTTTTTTTGTCCAAAAAGCTCAACTTGGCGGAAGTAGAGATGTATTCTCCTGGATGTCTTCCGACTTTACATCCCGTCCCGACGGCCAGTCTGATGCGCAACAGCGGTTTTTATCGCTGTTCTTGCGCAGCGAACGGGAGATTTTTCGGTACGTGGCCGCTTTGGTCCCGAATGTCGCTGATGCAGAGGATATTGTGCAGCAGACGGCGATGACTCTCTGGCAGAAGTTCCACGCCTACGATCCCGCGCAACCGTTCACACCCTGGGCCTGCCGGTTTGCACTCAACAAGACCCGCCAATGGATCGAACGGCACCAGCGATGGCGGGCTCTGATCGACGGGGGCTTGGCGGAGGAACTGGCCCATCGTCGCGAGGAACTCCGCCCCGAACTGGAGGCGCGGCTAAGACGTCTCGAGGGCTGCCTTGGGCATCTGCCGAAAGAACAGCGCTCGCTCGTCGAGGCCTATTACTACCGTCGCCAGGAAATCAGCCAACTGGCGAATGAATCCGGTCGCACGGTCGCTTCGGCATACAAGGCATTGCATCGGATTCGCCAGTCGCTTCAGTTTTGCGTCGAAGGCGGTCTGGAGCCCGAAGAACGGTTGTCATGACCTTCATTTTTCCTTCCCCCGAATTTGACGACGCGGTCGCGGCGGTTTGCCACGGCACCGCCTCGGATGGGCAATTGGAAGGGCTCCATGGAGTTTTGCGCGAGAATCTGGTCGCCCGGGACGAATACATTCTCCGGGTCGAATTGCACGCCCAGCTCGCTTCGGAACCGGACCTGTTTGCCTCGGCCCGCCTGGAAATCCCGACCCCGGACGGACGGGAAACCCAAGTCGATCTTCCTTCGAGATTCCGGTTCCCTTCCGGCGTTGGCACGAGGCGTCCGTGGCACCGAAACCAAATTCTTGCCCTAGTCGCCTGTCTGGCCTTGCTCCTGACGGGAGGGTGGTGGCTTCGGTACGGTTCCGAAAATCGGCAGGGGGCGACCAGCCACGCCGTCGCCATGCTGAACCGCGAGGTAAATGCTCGCTGGAATTCCGCCGACCCCATTCCCGGCCTCGGAGCCCCACTCGAACCGGGCTGCCTGCGGCTGGAGTCGGGCTTGGCTCAAGTCGTCTTCTACAACGGTGCCCGGGTCGTGATTGAAGGTCCCACCGAGCTCCGGCTCGTGTCTTCGACCGAAGCCGCGTGTGTCGGCGGAAAGCTCACCGCCGAAGTGCCGCCTCAGGCCCGGGGATTTCGAATCGTGTCTCCACAGTTCGATGTGACCGATCTGGGCACTTCCTTCGGTCTGGATATGGCGGACGGACGAAATGAGCTGCACGTGTTTGAAGGTAAAGTGAAGTTTCGCGCTGGTAGGAGCCGTACCAACCAATTCCTGTCGAAGGGCCGCTGTGCTGTTGTGGAAGGCAGCAATTCCTCCCGATTAGTGGCAGCCGACCCTATGGGCTTCGCCTCGCTGTTCGAACTGCAAGCCCGATCGGTGGCCGCCGACAGCTTGCGCTTTGGCCGCTGGCGGGAGGCAAGCCTGAAGCTTCGACATGATCCTTCCCTTTGGGTCTATTTCGATTTCGAACACAGCTCTCCGTCCGATTGGCGACTGCGCAACCTTGGCACCCGAAGCCCCACCGTGCCCGATGCCACCATCGTAGGCTGCCAATGGCAGGAGGGCCGCTGGGCCGCCAAGCCGGCGTTGGAGTTCCGAAGCGTCAGCGATCGCGTCCGCCTGAGTGTTCCAGGCACGTGTGAATCGGTAACGCTCGCTGCATGGGTCCGGATACAGGCGCTGGACCGGCAGATCAGCTCTCTCTTCATGTCCGACGGATTTAAAGCCGGAACCATCCACTGGGTAATCCGTGGGGACGGGGTTCTCGGGTTGACGGTAATCGGAAGCAAAGGAGGGCATCAGATACTCACCAGTCCACCGGTGCTGCCGGTCGATCAATTCGGAGTGTGGACCCATTTGGCCGTCGTGCTCAATGGCCCGTCGAAGGAGGCGGTCCATTACGTGAACGGACTGCCAGTCCGCCGGTGCGCTGTCCGCCTCGGTCCACCTTACCGGATAGGTACCGCTGAAATTGGAAACTGGAACGCCGTCCGGTTTCCGGGCAATGACCCATTTCTGATCCGGAGTTTCAACGGGATCATGGACGAATTCTGTCTGTTCGGTCGCGCCCTGAACGACGCCGAAATTCGGACGCTGTATACCGAAGGGAAACCACAGGCAGAAACCGTGGCCGCAGTGGCCGGGAACTGAGGGACGGCAACCCACTTTTGAACGCTTAAACCACCACCATTCCCATGAAAAAATTGCTCAGAATTCTTCCCTTTGCTGCGGCCCTATGGGCGTTGCTGGCGCTGGCCCAGACCAATGAACCGGCCAACGACTGGAAACCCGCCCCGTCCAACCAGCCGGGCAAAGAGTATCCCAAGGTTAATTCGGAGGGCCGTGTCAAGTTCCGGATTGTGGCCACCAATGCCCAAAGCGTTGGGGTAACTTTTCGTGACAGTTCTCCCTTCGCCAAGGGAGAGGACGGTGCCTGGTACGGTTTTACCCGTCCGCTGGATGAAGGGTTCCACTACTATTCCATCAAGATTGATGGGGCGGAAGTGCCAGACCCGAGCAGCCGGATGTTCTTCGGTGCCCAACGTTGGGGTAGCGCCGTCGAGGTCCCGGCGAAGGACGCCGAATTTTACGCCGTCATGAATGTACCGCAGGGCCAATTGCGGGAGTTGTTCTTTTATTCCAAAAGCTCTGATTCCATGCGACGCGCGTTCGTTTACACGCCCCCGGGCTATGATCAAAGCCCGGACAAACGCTATCCGGTCCTTTATCTCCAGCACGGTTGGGGCGAGAACGAATATGGCTGGGGTGTTCAAGGCCATGCGCGGGAGATCATGGACAATCTAATCGCCGAGAATAAGGCCCGGCCCTTCATCATCGTGATGGTCTACGGCATGACGAACGATACTCAGCCAGGCGGGCTCAGGAACTTTGACATCGGCCCCTTCGAAACGGTTCTCATTCAGGAACTAATCCCCTTCATCGACTCCAACTTCCGCACCTTGTCCGATCAGCTCCACCGGGCCATGGCGGGCCTTTCGATGGGCGGTATGGAGACGAAAACCATCACCCTAAAGCACCTCGATACGTTCTCGCACATCGGCCTTTTCAGCGGCGGCAGCATTGCAGTGACGAACATCACCGATCTGGTGGCCTTCAAGGCCAGTAACAAACTGGTTTTTGTCAGTTACGGCAGCCGCGAACTGGGAAACAATCGCGGTGGCGATCCCAAGGCAAATGTAGAGGCGCTCGAGGCAGCAGGCATCAATAGCCGATTCTATGTTTCTCCCGACACTGCGCATGAGTGGCAGTCGTGGCGGCGCAGCCTCCACGAATTTGCGCCGTTGCTTTTTAAGCGCTGATGACGCAATTCCGCAGCCACCTCCCTAGCCACCGACGATTTTCACCGAATAGCACACACCATGAAAACAGTAACAAACCTGATCGGCAGCGTGCTCGCGCTGTGCGGATGGATCACCTTTTCCGCCGACATTAGCGGAACCTGGAGGGCCGACTTCGACACCCAGATCGGCAAACAACACTATGTGTATGAGCTGAAGAACGAGGCCGAAAAAGTTACCGGCAAGGCCACCGGTGAAATCAACGGTGGAAACAAGCACACGGTTGAAATCAAGGACGGCAAGCTCGTCGGAGACGCCGTGTCCTTTGTCGAGTCTTTCGCCTTTCAGGGCAACGACATCACCATCAGCTACGCTGGCAAACTGGCGGGCGATGAAATCAAGTTCACGCGCAAAGTCGGAGATTTCGGAAGCGAGGAGTTTGTTGCGACCCGGGTCGCGCCTGCCCCAGCCACGCCGGTCGGAGGGAAACCCCAAGTGGGTGACCGTCCTCGCGCCGGTCGCGGCGGCTTCGGTGGCCCGATCGAGCTCGGCCCGGACGACAGGGCGGCATTCCCGCCGGTTCCTGCCGAATTCGATAAGAGCCGGGAAAGCATTGCCCATGGCACACTGGAGATGGTCGAATACGACTCGAAATCCGTCGGAAACAAACGCAAGGCTCTCGTCTATACGCCCCCCGGTTATTCTCCCGGAATGAAATATCCCGTGCTATACCTCCTGCACGGCATCGGCGGCGACGAGGAAGAGTGGCGTCGTGGCGGACAGCCCAATATCATCCTCGACAACCTCATTGCGGACCACCAAGCCGTTCCGATGATCCTTGTCATGCCCAACGGACGGGCTCAGGCGGACGACCGCCCCGGACCCAACGCTATGGCGACTGCGCCTGCCTTTGGCGTGTTTGACAAGGATTTGCTCGGCAGTCTCATCCCGTTTATCGAATCGAAATATGCCGTGAAGGCAGACCGGGAAAGTCGTGCGCTTGCGGGACTCTCGATGGGCGGCGGGCAGTCGTTGAATTTCGGTCTGGGCAATCTCGACACCTTCGCATGGATCGGCGGCTTTTCCTCCGCTCCCAACACAAAGCCAGCCGCAGAACTCGTCCCTGATCCCGCTAAAGCCAGGGCTCTCTTGAAGCTCCTTTACATCTCCTGCGGAAACAAAGACGGTCTCATCCGAATCAGCCAGGGCGTCCACGCCTACCTGAAGGAGAAGGACGTTCCGCACATCTGGCACGTGGACGAGCATGCCCATGACTTCCAGCACTGGAAGAAGGCGCTTTACCACTTTTCGCAGCTGATTTTTCAACCGTCAGGCAAGTAATCCATGAAGACAGTTAATCGAATTATTACTTTATTGATGGGTGGCCTGACCTTCCTGAACACGTTGGCTGCCGAAGTCCAGGACCGTCCGCTGCACGTGCTCTATTTCGGACCTGCGAGCGCGGATGCCGGTGGATTTGTCGGCGGCGGTGGCCGGACCAACTACGCCTACCTGCCCGGGCAGACGCTGGCTCCCGAGGCGATTTACTTCGATCAGCTCGCCGAGCCCGCCTACCTCACCGACGCCTACCTGAAACACTTTGATGCTGTGGTGCAGGCCCGTCCGGACAGAGAGGTAGATCCTGCCCTCCAAAAGCGGCTTGAGGGATTTGAACGCGCAGGCCATGGGCTGATCAAATTTACTGACGGTAAGCGCCCGACCGATGCCGCGCTGCGCGAAGCCGTCCTCGGTGCGGTGAGCCCAAAGGCCAGGGCGGAATGGGAGGCTTCGCTCGCGTCGCGTCCTCCGCTGAAGCGCCTGGATGCCGAGGTGCCCAACTACGAGCGCCGACCTGAGCCAGTCAAATTCCAGGCTCCGCTCGACCCGAAGGACAGCATTCGTTACACGCAGGTTCCGGCAGATTTCGAGCTTCAGCTCTTCGCCACGGAACCGGATGTCGTGAAGCCTATCTTCGTGGCGTGGGATGAGCGCGGACGCGCCTGGGTGGTCGAGGCACGGGACTATCCCCACGGACTCGTGGCAGAAGGCGAACCGGGCCATGACGACATCAAGATTTGCGAGGACACAAATGGAGATGGACGGGCCGACAAGTTCACCGTGTTTGCCGACAAACTGAATCTCGCCACATCGCTTGTGTTTGTGAACGGCGGGATCATGGTATCAGAAGCTCGTCATATGCTCTTCCTGAAAGACACCGATGGCGACGACCACGCCGACGTCCGCCAGGCAATCCTCCCCGGCTGGGGCACAGGCGACACGCACGCGATGCAGAGCAACCTGGGCCGTGGCTTCGATAACTGGCTCTATGGCGCGGTGGGCTATTCGAATTTTCGCGGCAACGTCGGGGGCAAGGATATCCAATTCGGCCAGGGGGTGTTTCGCTTCCGGGCCGATGGCTCCGCGCTGGAGTTCCTGCACCAGTTCAACAACAACACCTGGGGCTTCGGCCAGAATGCCGCTGGCGACATCTTTGGCTCGACGGCCAACGGCAATCCGACATTCTACGGATACCTTCCAGCCCATATCCTGAACCCCACCCAGCCGGGCATTGGCCGCCGGGGAGGTGGCGGTGGTGGCGGTTTCCGCCCAGGCTACCGACTCGGCCCCGATGGCGCGGTCGAGCCCAAAGCGACCGAGTCCAGCCCTGCTCAAATTCGCCGTCTGCCGTCCGCAAAGTCCATGGCACCAGGCATGCGGATGCACCCCAACACCCCGAACGTCCGCATGGTCGACAATTTCGGTGGCTACACCGCTGGTGCAGGACACGGGTTCATGATAAGCGATGCACTGCCCGAGCGACTGCAGGGAAGGGCGCTGGTCACCGAGCCGACCGCCAAACTCATCGGCATCATGGATATCCGACCCGACGGCGGCGGCTATCTGGCCAGCGACGGCTTCAACCTGCTGGCCAGCTCCGATGAATGGATGTCGCCCATTTTCGCCGAGGTCGGTCCGGATGGCTCGGTCTGGGTGATTGATTTCTACAGCTTCATCATCCAGCACAATCCAACGCCCAGCCTCCAATCGGCGGGCGTGCAAGCCACGACCGGCCCCGGTGGTGCCTATCAGACCGAACACAATCTGCGCGACCAATCCCACGGTCGTATCTACCGAGTAGTCTGGAAGGATGGACCCCGAAGCCCCATCAAATCCTTAGCGAAAGCCAGGCCCACCGAGCTCGTCGCCGCGCTCGACAGCGGCAATCAGTTCTGGAGCCTCAAAGCTCAGGGCTTGCTGGTCGACAATCGCGTCACCGACGCCGCACCGGCCCTGAAAAAGCGCATACGCTCGGGCACGGGCGGAACTGGTGCCATCCACGCTCTCTGGGCGCTTGCCGGCATCGGTGCGCTCGACCCTGACACCCACCAAGCGGCGCTCTTGGCCAGAGATTCCGCCCTGCGCCGCAATGCCATTCGGGCTCTGCCGGCCGACGATGTCGGTCGGAAGTTATTCTTCAGCAGTCCGGTCATACAGGATCCCGATCTCATCACGCGCCAGGCCGCATTCGTGAAGCTGCTCGAGTTTCCCACGATCCCCGAGATTCAGACGGTGGTCGCCCAGTTGTCGCGCACCGCCGTCAACAGCAGTGATCCGTTCCTGAACGATTCCCTCACTCTGCTTGGCCGCATCCACAAGGTGTCCGGAGTCGGCGAGAACGAGGTGAAAGTGGTGGCGGGTGATCCCCGGCGAGGTGAAGAGCTCTTCTTTACCAGTCCCACGGCAGCCTGCGCCTCCTGCCACACGGTGAAGGGCAAAGGAGGTGTCGTTGGCCCCATCCTCGACGGGATCGCCGTGCGTAGTGACCGCGCTTACATCGTGGAGAGCTTAATGGACCCCAATGCAAAGCTGGCCAAGGGATTCGAGAATCTAATCACCTCGCCCATGCCGCCTCTGGGCACCTTGCTGAAAGAGCAGGACCTGGAGGACATTTTGGCGTTTCTGTCCACGCTGACGGCACCACCCAAGGACGGAATCACGGTGCCGGCGAAGAAGCCCGAACAATACGAATGATCATGAGAAAACTGTTTTTCATCCTCAGGCTGATTGCCCTGGGAGCCGCGGCGATAGCCAAGTCCGTAGCGTCTGACATCTTAACCCTCGATCCCGAAGGATACATACGCGACTGGGTCATGCTAGCTCCAATCGCGCTCCCAGGCAGCGACACCGCCGCCGATCTGCTCCTCCGGGAACAAATCCCGGCAGAAGCGGCCCTGAAACCGAAGGACGGGGATAGGCTCACCGTCCGTGGCAAGGAATTGGCCTGGAAGAACGTCAAGGCCTCGACCAATTTCTTCGATTTCAATGCCGAGCTGAAGAGCCAGAACGACCACGCGGCCGGCTTCATCGTCACCTACGTCGAGTGCGATCGGGAAATCCCCGATGTGACCATGGCGGTTGCCAGCAATGACGAGGGCCGAATCTACTTCAACGGAGTGGATATCTATGCGTTTACTGAAGCCCGCCCGCTCCTGCTGGACTCTGACAAAGGCCGGGTCACCCTGAAAAAGGGAGTCAACATCATCGTGTTCAAAATCCTGAACGAACAGAACAGTTGGCAGGGAGCCATGCGCCTTCTGGACAAAGGCGGTGCTCCGCTAAAGAACATAAAAATCAGGCGATCGCCTTAAAGCCTGGCGTTTCCCATCTTACCGCCCATCGGATGCATTTCTGCTTTTGGACCAAATCGGCAAAACCGGCGCGGGAGCCGAAAAGAACTGCGGCCTATTTTCGCCAATAGCGCGGCGACGGTTACGGCAACCCTCCGACAATCCATCGCAATTGCCCGACAGGCGACCGCCTTGCCCATTGGTTCACTGTCCCGTAACATCGTCGCGGATGGATGTTTCTGGAAATCAGCCGCGATGCGCACAGGATGCCTGTCCGACACCCGAGCTTTGTCGCTTGAGTCGTTGTCGGGCCGGGACAGTTGCGATCGTTCGCCAGCTCACGGCTGCGCCCGAGGTGAATCAGCGCCTGCGTGAGATGGGCTTTGGCGAGACTCAACGAATTAAGGTCCTGCAGGGCAGTAGCAACCTCCTATGCCAGGTCTGCAATGCCCGCCTTGGACTCAGTGCCCGATTGGCAGAACAAATTTGGGTGGAACCAATCCATCCGCTCTCATTAGCCGCCTAACGGGCTGACCATCTATCTTGTCCGACCGATGGAAACCACGACGCCACTTTCCGCCCTTAATCCCGGAACTCACGCGGTGATTGTGGCCATCCAGATAGCTCCAGAAAACCGGGGACGATTGCTGGAGATGGGTGTTTTGGTGGGTACTCGGATTGAGCTGGTCCGTCGCGCTCCCCTCGGCGATCCCCTCGAAATCAAAGTGCGCGGCTACAATTTGTCACTGCGAAAACACGAGGCTGACCTGATCCAAGTGCGTCCCTGCTAGGGCCGGTTTTCAAAAATGCATTCGCCTGTGCTGCCGACTAACACGAGCAGGGGCACCGCTGCCCCTCAGGCAGACGGCACCTCCGAGCGATTTTGGGTGGTCCTGACCGGCAATCCCAATTGCGGCAAGACCACCCTGTTTAATGCCCTAACCGGACTCCGTGCCCGGGTCGGCAACTACGCGGGTGTGACCGTCGAACGAAAAGAAGGGGCACTCCTGGGGGCTTCCGCAGCAAGGCCGGTGACTGTTCTCGACCTGCCGGGTACGTACAGTCTCAGTCCCCAATCGATCGACGAGCAAATTGCCCGCGATGTTCTCTTTCAACGACTTCCGGAAGTTCCCGCTCCGGGCCTGGTTGTGGTGGTCGTCGATGCCTCCAATCTCCAAAGGAATCTCTACTACGCCACTCAGGTCATTGAGTTGGGGCACCCGACGGTGATTGCCCTGAACATGATCGACGTCGCTGAGCAAAACGGTGTTGAATTGGATGTTGTCAGCCTCTCCTCAGCGCTCGGGGTTCCCGTGATTCCGTTAGTGGCAAGTCGCGGCGAAGGAGTCGAACGGCTTCGTATTCTATTGAACGAAAGGTCAGGGGTTCGTCCCGACCCGAGGGAACCGCGTTCCTTTCTGGAACTGCCGAGCGAATTTGGCATCGCCGCCGCCGATATCGAAACTCGGTTGGCCGAACAGTTTCCTGGGCGTCGTCGGTTTTCGGTGGCTGAAGCAGTCCTGATTTTGAGCGACGACAAGGTGCTTCAGGCGCGGCCCGATCTCTATCCGCCCCCGATTTCCGCCGCCGTCGCCAGCGCCCGCCAGCATCTGGAAAAGGTCGGTGTCGACTGGCGCAGCGTCGCCATCGAGGCCCGCTATGCACGAGCGGCGGCCATCCAGATGGCGGTGACGCGGGAATTGTCACCACCTGGCGAGACCTTTTCGGACCGCTTGGATCGGATCCTCACCCATCGAATCTGGGGCTTAATCATCTTTGTTGGACTGATGGCGGTGATGTTCGAGAGTATCTTCAGCTTCGCCCAGATTCCGATGGACCTGATCAAGGACGGCGTCGACACCGTGGCCTCGGCGGTTTCTTCCGCACTCGGTCCCGGTGACCTTTCCAGTTTGCTGGCCAATGGTGTGATCAAGGGCGTTGGATCGGTGGTTGTTTTTCTGCCGCAAATCTGTCTGTTGTTCCTCTTCATTAGTCTGCTGGAAGATACAGGCTACATGGCGCGGGCGGCGTTTTTGATGGACCGCCTCATGTCCCGCGTGGGCCTGCATGGCAAGAGCTTCATTCCCATGCTCTCTTCTTTTGCGTGTGCCATTCCCGGAATCATGGCCACCCGCACCATTGAAAGTCCCAAGGACCGCTTGGTCACCATTCTCGTGGCCCCGTTGATGAGCTGTTCCGCCCGGCTCCCGGTCTATACGGTACTCACCGCCGCTTGCATTCCCAACCTGCGATGGCTGGGAATTGTCGGACTGCCAGGCCTGACCCTTCTGGG
>CAILNN010000348.1 GCA_903835555.1 uncultured Verrucomicrobiota bacterium | reverse complement strand
CTGGGATTGACATTGCTGTCGTTGGCGGCCGTGCCCTTACCGGTGGCAGTGGCGGAGTAGCCAGCCAGAGCGCCGGTCGAGTTGCTAGAATCGACGGTGACCGTGTAGGTACCAGGTGCTTCGCTGAAGGAGTAATGCCCGTTACTATCGGTGGCTGCTTGGTCGGTGACGGAAGCCCCAGCGGAGTTGGTCCCGCTCAAGGTCAGGGTGACACCAGCGATACCAAGTTCACCGTTGTCCTGAATACCGTTCCCATTGGTGTCAAGCCAAACGAAGTCACCAATACTCACTGGCTTATAGTAACCGAAGTCGATGGTAGAATCCGATGTGCCAGAGTTCAAAGCGACCGGAGTTGTTCCGCTCGGGTTTGGATTGCTGTCGGTCGAGGTTGTGCCTTGTCCACTGGCCGTAAGGGAGTATCCGGCCAGAGCGTTGGTCGAGTTGCTGCTATCAACTGTTACCGTGTAGGTACCAGGAGGTTCAGAGAACGAATAGTGGCCGTTGGCATCGGTTGTCGTATGGCTAGTGATCGAGGCCCCACCTGCCGAGGTGCCCGCGAGGGTCAATGTAACACCAGAAATTCCCGGCTCGCCTGCGTCTTGAACGCCATTTCCATTGGTGTCGACCCAGACAAAGTCCCCAATGGTCACGTATTGGTTGAATCCGAAGTCAATGGTGCCGTTGTTGTTGCTACCGTTTGGTCCCGGTTCTCCATTCAATGTCAAAGTGACGACGGCGGTCACGACTCCATTGGTGGTCAGCAAATATCCCTTGTTGTCGTTCGTCGTGTCAGAGTTGGGCGTCGGCGGCGGTTGCGGCCCGGAAGGAACCAATCCGTTGAGGGTGCCGCCCGCGCCGAAATTGGACGGGTCAATCTGGACGATGTACTTGCCCACGGGCAATGACGTGAAACTGTAAAAGCCCGGATTGCCGCCAACCGTGTAAGTTGTCGTGGTGGCGATGAATTGGTCGGTACCTGGAGTATAGACGCCGTTATTATCGGAATCCTTATAAAGGTTGACCTTTACCCCGTTGATGCCGGTCTGGCCGTCGTCTTCCAACCCATTTCCATTGGTATCCAGCCAGACGAAATCTCCGAGGCTCATCGGGCCGGTCGGTAGCAACAAACCAGCATCGCGGGAGGAGTCATATTGACCACCGGACAACGTAAAAGTCGCCGTTTTTCCGTAATTTGACCCGACAACAACCACGTCCGAATCCGTATTGGTCGTACTTCCAACGGCATTCGCAGTGGTAAATGAGTCGGCGGAAGGCAATGAGAACTGGACGTAGTAGCTACCGTTGGTCAATCCGTTGAATTGGTAGTACCCTGGATTCCCGTTGAGGTCATTAGCTGTGGTCGTAGAGCTCACCAACACTCCAGCACCGGTATAAATTTGGACTCCAATACCATTTAGTCCGTTCGCAGCGGGCTCATTCTGAATACCGTCCGCGTTCAAGTCATTCCAGACGTAATCGCCAACGGAGTTGATGGGCACGGTTGGTTGATAGAATCCCTGATCTTCATTGAGAGTCACATCCCCGCTATTCAACGTGAAGATTGGGGTGATCGTGGCCGGGAATCCGTGGACTGTTGTCGCGGTTCCATCGGAGTCCTTGGTCGAATCGGTTCCCTGCCTTGCTGGGGATACCAGGTAAGTCGGGGGAGTGAAAAACACCGCGTAATAGTTTCCCGGAGCGAGGCTCGAGAAGAGATATTTGCCGCCTCCGCTGGTGACCGTGAAACCGATGTAAGTGTCCAAGGTGGGGTCGGCATTGGTTTGTGATCCCGTATGGTTATAGAGTTCGACCCGGACGGAATCGATGCCCACTTCACCCGTATCTTGAATGCCATTGTGATTGGCGTCATTCCAGACGAAGTCGCCCCAAGCAGCCGGCTTGATCGGCTCGGCCGCTATACCGACCTTGATTGGCTCGGTGGCGTTGAAAGGTGTTAATGTGTCTATGGGGGTCCCAACCACACCAAAGGAATTCCACGCAATGGAACCATCGGTTGGGGCATCGACCGGAACTCGCATGGCCCAATCCAGCTCTAACTGGTCCTGAGGCCCGAGAACCGTTGTTCCGAAATCGAACTTCAGTGATTGGACGGTCGTCAGGTCCGAGGGAGGCACGGTGGACCAGTTCGCAGGGTACGATGTTGTGACTCCCATCTCTGGGCGACTCGGGTTGCTCGCGGTGCTGTAATAGACCGTGACGCCGGAGGGTGCGGTAACTGTGCTGGCGAGATTGGGACGCCATGCCGTATTTCGCGGAGAAAGGTCAACCACACCGGTATCGCCAACGAACGGCAGGATGTCGATGATTAGGATGTTGGTCAGAGAAACGTCGCCCGAGTTCTGCACCGTCAATTTATAGTTCGCGACCCCGCCAGGAACGCTATTCCCGTTCGTCGGGTAACGCGAATAATTCACGTCGAGCTGTCCAATTACATACTTGAGGCTGTTCAACGTGGCGGCTCGATTGACTTTGACAACGACCGGAGTCGAGGCGGCGATCGTATCTGAAGTGCTTCCGTTGCCGTTCAGGTCATTGATGTCTGTCGTGGTATTGCCCGAGACCGCGCTATTCGCCCAATTGACGACATAGGATGTGTTTGTGTAGGATGCTCCATAGGTGATCCCCGACGGTACGGTCGCTTGGAAGGAAACTTTCGCACCGTTGGTTCCAACGGCTGCTGAATATGTCCATCGAAGCAGTGTCTGCGATGTGCCGTTGTAATTTGGAATGTTTTCGAACAATACCGGGGTGGGTCCTGAAACGACGGCCCAACTACCGGAAACATAAGTTAAACCACTGGGTACAAGATCGGCGATCACTGGATTGGCAACGGTTGCCAGAGAGTTTCCGGCGGCGACGCCAACTGTGTAGGTGATGGCACTCCCTGGGTTCACGCCCGTTGCCGCTGCCTTGGTTGCAACCAGCGCGGCCGTTTGCCCGTTGACCGCAAGAACGTTAACGCAGCTGGAACCGCTCTTCTGAGTCGGAGTTCCATAGGTCGTGGAGTAAGTGTACGAAGCGCAGTTGGCCACCGTGGTTCCGTCCGCTATGGCGGAAGAGAATGTCGCACTCAATCCGCTACCGGTGCCGGAGGCAAAGCTCTTGCTGGTAAATCCAGGGGGAACGGAAGAGAAGGTCCATCGAACAGCGGTGATCGCTGGAAGACTGGAATTCTTGCGGACAAAACTTGTCCCGGGTGTTCCGGTGACAGTCGTCCACGTGTAGGGTGTCGCGGCACTGGTCGAATACTCCAAGGTCACCGTCCCAGCTCCCTGTTCCGCCTCGTAGGCATTGACAGGGTCAATTTGGACGTCCGTTACGGTTACACCTGCGGGGATAATATCGACCACCTGGTAATTGGTTAGGACAGTATTACCTGTATTGGTGATGTTCAGCGTGTAATTAATGCTGGTGGACCCGATCGTGGCCACAGTTGCACTGGCGGTCTTGGAGAATCCCACGCTGTCCGTCGGCGCTGTCAACGTAGCCACGTTGGTCGCAGATGCACTCACGGGAGTCAGACCAGGGGGGGTGGCGATGACACTCAGAACGTTGGTGATTTTTTGACCCGAGGTAAAAAGATTCGTTGGATAATTAACGATGACGTACTGGGTCGTACTGGAGTTGGCGCTGACTGAAGCTGCTGGCCAGGTCACTGTTCCCAAAGAGGAATTATAAACACCGCTGCCGGTGGCGCTCACGAAACTAGCTCCGGTCGGCAATGTATCCGTCATCACCACGTTGGTGAGGGTTACGCCACTCGAACTCGGATTGTTCATCGTAACCGCATACTCGGTGTTGTTTCCAACCGCTCCGCCTGAGCGTAGGGTCTTGCTGACCGTGTACAGCGTGCTCGAACCGGTCAAAGTCGTTGTAACGGAGGCCGTATTGGTTACTGAATAACCACCCGGCAAATAGGCAACCACGTTCAGATTGTTCGTCGCTACGGAGCCGGAGGAATAATTGCTGGGCGGATAGGTAATGATGACCGTTTGAGAATCGGTTGAGCCTGGCGTAATCGTAGCAGCCGGCCAAGTTACCGTATTCGAGGTGGAATTGTAAGCGCCGCTTCCGGTCGCACTGACGAAAAAGACATTGGTCGGAAGGAAGTCGACGAGGACAACGTTGGTCATGGTCAGACCGCTGCTACTCGAATTCTTTGCCGAAACGGTGTACTTCGTTTGCTCGCCAACAGCCCCTCCAGAATTAAAGGACTTCGAGGTCGTAAGGAAGGATGACGCATTGGCTAGAGTTGTTTTCAACGAAGTGGAATTCGTGATGGGCAAACTCGGCCCTGGGGGATACGCGATACCCGTGAGTAAATTGGTCACAGAGCTGGCCACCGCATTCGTGGCGTAAAGCACCGTAACCGTATAAGACGCGCTCCCGCCAATCGCGATGTTGGTTGCGGGCCAGGTGACTGTATTGCCGCTGTACGTGCCTCCCCCAGTTGCGGAGATGAAGTTGGCACTCACAGGCAGAGTGTCGATTAGCACAACATTGGTCAGAATCGTGTCGCTGCTGCTGGAGTTGCTGGCAGTAACCGTGTAGGTGGTGTTTTGATTGACCGCCCCTCCCGATGTCAAAGTCTTGCTGACCGTAAAAAAGCTCGTGGGATTGCTCAAGGTGGTCGCCAACGAGGCGGTATTCGTGACGTAGGAATTCCCACCATAAGGGGTTCCAATGACCGTCAGGTTGTTGGTGACCTTGTTACCCGATTGAAACGTTGGGGTAGGATAGAGGACGGTAACCGAATGATTGGTGGTCGAGCCAATGGCAAGGGAGGAGTTGGTCCAAATCACCGTATTCGCAGAGGAATTATACGTTCCGCTTTCAGTGGCCGAAATGAATACGGCTCCCGTCGGTAGCGAATCAATCATCACCACGTTCGTCATGAGCGTGTCGCTGGAGCTGGAGTTGCTGGCGCTAACAGTGTAGGTCGTTTCGTCTCCAGCGGCCCCCCCAGAGTTCAGGGTCTTGACTGCGGATAGGTAGGCGGTCGGATTGCTCAACGTAGCGACTTGTGAGGTCTTGTTGGTCACGGGCGACGACGCTCCTACCGGGGTTCCGACCAGAGTGACATTGTTCGTTACGGTCTGACTGACCCCGAAAGTCGGTGAGGGATAGAGAACCGTAATTTGATGACTGACGCCGGTACCGATCGCGAGTGTGGTGGACGGCCAAGTCACCGTGTTGAAGGTGGAGTTATACGTCGCGCTGTCGGTGGCACTAATGAAGACCGCGTTGGTCGGCAGGTAGTCAGTCAAGACCGCACCGTTGAGATTCAATCCTCCTGCTGCGGTCGAATTGGTTGCGGCAACCGTGTAGGTCGTATCTTCACCCGCCGCGCCGCCAGCGGTGAGGGTCTTGGTAACCGACACCTGGCTGCTGGCGGTCGCGGTGATCGTCGCCGGCGAACTTGTGGCCGTGCTTCCACCCGTTTGCGATAATGATGCTGTGTTGACAGCGACAGTACCATTTGGGGTGGTTCCATTCGGAAAAAGGGATGTGAGGGTGAATTGGCCGGAAGTTCCAGCAGGTAGGGGATCCACAAACGTCCAGGTCATTGTCCCGGTCGTCGGATTGTAGACCGCGCTCGAGACGTAGGTGGCGCTCGAACTGAAGGAGACGTCTGATGCTGCCCAGGATAGCTGAGTCGGGAGAACGTCAGTTAGGATCGCTCCATGGGCATCTTGCGTCGTGCTGGGATTGGCCCAGTTGATGACATAGGAGAAGGGTGTCCCCGCCGCCACGGTGGTCGCTCCTGCCGCGATGGTTTTTGAGACCGTCAAAGTCGGTGCCGCTTGAAGGACCGGTAGCAACAAAAACAGTGCCAGTAGCCCGCACATACGCGTGTACGGGAACCCCAATCGCGACGCCATGGACTGGACCAGCCCTCGGTAAGAGCCTGATATCTTATTCATGGGGTTATTTTGAATTCCTTCGCCCTGGGTGGACAACGGTTTTTATTCCAAAAAAAGGTCACAAATCTGTTGTAAGTGACTGATTTTCAACGGTTAAGTGTAATTCCAAGAGAGCATTGGGTTTTACCTTAGTCAAGATGCTCACACATGGTTCCTATGCTGTTGTTCAGGTTCGTCGTAAAACATCCTAGTCATTCTTATCGTAAATAGGAATCTTCCTGACTTGGTTAACCGAAAAACAGGCTCGGATAACTCGTTGGACACAGGAACACGCAGCGAAATGTCGTCCGATTTTGAACGAAATCACTAAACGGCAAGCTTCCTTTCCGCTTTACATCCTCGAATCGTTCCTCAGCGTACGAAAAAAATGGTCGTCTCCGTTACAGTCTGGGTTCAGATCGGTTTCCGATGGCGACGGGCCGGTCTGCTGCGGTCCCGAGCGCTTTCTGCCGTGTTGGCATTTGGGATCGTCCATTTCCTGGGTTGCGTTGGCGCGTCCGCCGCGATTTATACGGCAACCTCTGTACCAGTTCGCTTGAGGCCTGGTGAAGCCTCCCTTTCCATCCAGGTTCCCCAGTTTGATCCCCGAGTGCATCCCGATGCTCCCGTCCTGCAACAGGTCGTTTTTTCCGTCAGCGCCACCTTCACTGCGGGAATCCGATTGACCGATTCGGTTCATTCCAATTCCGCCATTTCATACGTCCTGGGGCCTGCCGTTATTTCGATCCATCCGGTCTCGTCAAATCGGCTGGCACTCGCTCTAATGTCCTTGAACCTGACAGGAACGAATTTTCCCACATCCGGAGACGCCGCTCCGATACTTGTCCAAACAGTTGGGCAGCAAATGGTTTCGTACACAAATTCGACGGATATTGGTTATTTCGTCGGAACCAATTCACGGCTTTACGACGTCGATTTCCTAGCGCTGTATCCACCGTTTATGAAGACCGATCGCATCTCGGCGAACGCCCTGTTTCATGACGACGCAGCGGTGGTTTCGCTGGCGGTGGAATACAACTCTTCGCCGAGCCTCGCCGTTCTTGGTCCAACCCATTTCGTCTACAACGGTGGTCCCCAAGGACCTACAAACGTTTTCTTGGTAGGAGCACCCCGCAGCGTCTCGTTCGTGTATCAGGGCGTCGCCGGAACAGACTATGGGCCTTCACCGCAAGCTCCCAAAAACGTCGGCGCCTTCGCCGCAATCGCATCGGTAGAGGCCGATGGAACCAATCCTCCGGCTACCACGGACCCATTTCAGTTTCAGATTGATCCCGCCCCACTCAGCCTCGTGGCGCTGGCCGTGCGAAAACCGTATGGAACGACCCTCTTGCCTTTCGATCTAACCCACGCCTTTGCTGCGACCGGATTACAGGGGGCCGACCGAATCGCAAGCGTTACTGCAAAAGCAGGTGCCGGTATGCAAGCGGGTTCTCCAGAAGGAATTTATTCCTATACCATTAGTGATGCCTTTGGACCTCGTTTCGATGGGAGTAATTATAGCATTAACTACTTCCCAGGCCTTCTGACGGTAATTCCACCGATACCCAAAATTATCTCGACCGGTGATCAAAAAGGGATCGTGACTGTCAAACCAATGGTGCCGGAAATTCCTGGCTCGACATCGTCTGCGAAATCAATTGGTTTTGCCGTGACCGTCACCGCAGGAACGAGGGTTCCGGTTCTTGCTTCAAGTTCCCCGGTTGAGCCGGTCGACCCACAAACAGATGTTCCTCTGTTGCCTGGATGGGCGCTCCTTGGAACCTCGCTTTTCGTCGTCGCTTCCGGTGCGATGCAGATTCGATCAGGACGGTTTTTTCCAGCCAGCTAGGTCCCCGCTCTAACCATCAGAAGGATGTACCTCCACCGCCCAGGCTTCAACGGTCAACGATTGAATGATCTCCTTCCCATCCCGAGGAAACCAAACGCGATCGCCAGGAATCCCCAAGGTGGCAAGAGCGGGACATCAGAGGACGAATCCGTGGCTGAACTGGTGATGTAAAACGAGAATGGTGCCGAAGTGGCGGCTTGGTGATTGCTATCCGCCGCGACCGATGCCGTAACCGTGTAGCTCCCAAGACTTGTCGGCGGCGTTGGGTTGCTCGGATAGCCTTGGTTACCCAAACTGGAATACAGAAATGAAATGCGTCCCGTTGAGCCCGTTACAACCGCAGTGCTCGGTCCAAGGGGACCTCCTGTGAATAAATAATTGGTGGCACCCGTGATCACGATCGACGAAGGAGCCGGGGTCACGCTGAATGTCGATGGGACGTAACTGATTTGATAGTTCGACGCGCCGAATGTGCCGCCGGTTGCGGAGTTGGCGGTGAGAATGTAATTGCCGACCGAATCCGCTGCTCCGGTTCCGCCGGTGGCCGACAGGGTCACGCTCCCGATCTTCTCTCCGTTTACCAATCCAACAGCGCTAAAGCCGGCCTGGCCATGCCCCAAGGTAATGGTGCCACCGTAAATTTTCACGATGGGTTGAGGAGTGATGGCCAATTGAGCAGGGAGTATGCCAAACGTTAATGGACTCGAACTCGCGGCTACATCGTTTGCATCGGCATTCACCGACGCCGTTACGGTATACGTCCCGACAGCGGTGGGAGGATGAGTTGTCGGCCCATAGACCGTTCCTGATGACCCTTGGTACGAGAATGAGACGGCTCGTTGAGTTCCCAACAAGAGATAATTCGTCGGAAACTGTGGGATACCGGAATAGACAAACTGGGTCGGTCCGATAACGGTGATTTCAGGTGATGACGTGTATTGCGCGACCAACGTGACCACCATCGCGTCGTCGCCGAACAGTGCCGTCGCAGTTGATCGATCTGTGCCCACGTGCGGAGGATAAGAAGCGAGGAAATCCAGGTCGGAGACCCATGTGTTGGTGCCGGTAAAAGCGCTTAAAGCGGTAGAGCCTGTGGACGCGATCGTCTCCGAAGTGCCGGAGGTGGCGACCAGCGGAAACGTGTATGGACTATTGGGAAGATTAGTCCCGGCTAAGTTCAAGGACAATGGGGCGGGAATCACCAGGTTTGAGAGTGCGGGTGTAATCCGGAGGATCGCTGGCCCCAGAAGATAGGAAATCGGAGTATTGGATTCCACCACATCCGCCAAACCGATATTCGCCGTAAGCACCACGCTAACAGTCAACGACACTTGCTCCAGAATGGGGGCACTGGCATGCGCCGAAGGATCAAACTGTGGGACCGGGATGGCGAAAGCCGTTTCACCCGGGCGTAGTCGAATCGGTGCCGAAGTGACCGAGAAATTCATGGTATCCGCGCTTGCGATTCCCGAGATGTGCCCAATCCACAACGCCAATACCGCCTGAAGCAGATGACCCCACCCTATAGGGGAGCCCGGGCGTCGGGTAATGACCCGAGTTAAATCTCTATAGCTCATAACCTCCATCGGGTTCAGAATGGCCACCGTCCAAGGAATGTAAAGTGAGAATCAACGAAAGACTCTAATCTAGCAGCCTGCTAACAAGGTGGGAAAAATACTAAAGATATCGTTTAAATCCGGTCATTTGACCAGGCTGCTGACTAGGAAATCCAAAATGATGATCAAGAAATAAATTAGGGCAACACCAGAAAGAATCTAAGGAAAATGCCTAGCAATTGATTTTCAATCACTTCTGCAGCACGATTTGCCCGGGACCCGCCCAAATAACCATTGCCCCACGGTGTCGATGCCCTTCAATATACGGGAATGAACAAAGGATGGGGTCGGTCGGGATTCTGGACGCTTCTCAAGGCGGTTGGGCGGATACGGTTTTGTCGGGAAGAAGGATTGATTACGCTTGGCTCCCTCATGCTGGCCCTTACTTTGCCCTGCCGTGCCGAGCTTGCCGGAATGGGTGCAATCCCTCGGAACGTTTCGGCAGTTCGATTGGGGAAAGTTGCTCTCAGTCGAAATCTAGGTGCACTTGAGCTGCGGTGGACCATGGACGCAGAATGGGGAGTGGTGGGCTACGAGGCCTATCTCTTGGAAAGCGATCGTTGGATTCCAATCAGTCCCGCCTTGGTGGTCGCTCATCAACGTTCAGATCACTCCGCCTACGTAGTCACCCAGCTTGAGGCTCCGGTTGGCGACCAATTTCTTTTCCGGCTCTTGGCCCATTTAAAGAGCGGCGACTCCGTAGAGGTCACTCGGCAATCACTTTCCGCGAGCGCTCCGCTTGAAGCCAACAAATCGTTGCTCATCCCTCCGTCGAAAGGCCCTTCAAGACCTCAGGTTAGTTCATCGGTGGTCGGTTCAACCGTCCCGGTCGACCTGACTCATGGCACCGCCATGGTGAAAATCTTGACCAGTGTTCAGGGACTCCATTTTGTCAGCGCGGCCAGCCTCGCCACTGCTTTGGGACAGTCCGACCCGACCGTTGTCTCCAATTGGTTGACTCAGGGGAATGTTGCCTTGTTTAACGGAGGATTCGATTCGGCACATCGAGTCGACTATATCCCGGGCAATGGATATGGAACGGGCGGAACGGTTCCCGGACTTTTCTTCTACGCTCAACAGATTTGGAACAACTACACAACGACAAACGCTTATTGGTTGCTCGCCGGAACCAACCAATACACAACAGTGAATGGCGGAAGCCCTGCGCCGACAACTCCCGGCGCTTACACGGCCAGTTGGTCCGCCGAATCCGATATCGACAATGGGCTTTCATTGGTCACCGCCTCGCCAGGCACCCCCCAAGGTATGGTGTCCGATCAATCATTTTGGTTTTGGAAACAACTGACCGCCAGCAGCGGCAATGACACCTGGACGACCTCGTTTCCGTTGGACCATCTCGTTCGCACGACCGGGAAAACGGCCACACTCACTATCAAACTCTACGGTTCGACTCAAACAGCGCAAACAATGACCGTCAAGCTCAACGGGACTGTGCTTGACTCCTACGTCCAAGGCGGAGGCTTAAGCGGGTCGGGTATTGGGGCTCGGCAAGCTCAATTCACTTTTCCGATGAGCCTCCTGAAGGACAACGGAACCTCGCCAAGCGAGGGAAAGAATGCCTTGAGTGTCCAGGCGCTACTGCCGACGGGAACCTTTGTCAGCCAGTTTTATCTGGATTCCTATCAATTGTCGTATCAGCGGACCTATGTAATAAGTTCTCCCTTCACCCCAGCTATCGAAGCACCGGCGAATGGATTGGATACCCAGACCATCACGGTTAGTGGCTACGGAGGGGCGACGCAACCGACGATCCTCGGCTTTGACGTGACCGATGCGCTACATCCCCACAAACTCGTCGGCGTGTCGGTCAATGGTTCCTCTGGTGCCTGGAGCGCCAGTCTTAATCCGGCCACACCCACAAATCGCTTCGTGGTCATCAATCCAGCGATTGCCGGCGCACAGGCGATTCCATCGGCATCGGCCCTTTCAGTCGTTTATCCCCCTCATCTTGACGAGTCGTCCACACGCGCAAGCTACTTGATCGTGACCTCCTCGGGCTTCACCAATAGCGCAAATACGCTTGCGGCCTATCGAAGCGCCTCGTTTCGCACCAAGGTCGTCGTGTTGGACGATATTTACAATCAATTCAGCTTCGGTGTCGCCACTCCCCATGCGCTGGAAGCCTTTATCAGTTCGGCCTATACGAACTGGTCGATTCCGCCGCGGTACCTCGCTTTGGTCGGGGACGGGAGTTACGATTATCGCGATCTCACCGCTTCCCACGATAATTTCTTGCCACCTCTCATCCTCGCCACTCCCTACGGCGGGTTTGCTTCGGATAGTCACTATGGAAAAGTCACCGGCGACGGATTGCCAAGGATCATTGTCGGTCGATTTCCGATTCGCTCGGATGCCGAATTCAACATCATGCTGAATAAAATAAAGGCCTATGAATCCGAATCGGTAACCAATCTGAAGTCGCTCCTGCTGGCTGATCAGTCCGACTCCGCCGGGGACTTTATTGCCAATCGTAACGAAGTGAAAACGGTCCTCGGCACTCGATACACAGATACTCTATTGGACCCTGGATATACTCCGCCAGTGACATCCGCCGGGGCCACCGCGATCCAATCCGGGGTACAAGCGTCACTGAATGGAGGGGTGGATATTTTTAATTACATAGGCCACGGTGCGCAAGACCAGTTGGGAGTCGAGCCGTACGTCCAGGTTTCAACGCAAAGCCCCGTCAGTCTCTTGCCCGCGTTAAACAATTCAAGCCGTCTTCCGATCCTGGTTGCCATGACCTGCGTGGCTGGCGATTTTGCCGAACCGGGATTCACCAGTTTGGCGGAAGCCCTGCTCCGCGTGAATAACAGCGGCGCCGTGGCCGTGGTTGCCCCAACCGGTTTGTCCCAAGACAAGGATGCCACCCAAATGAACTTGACGTTGATGAGTCTACTCGGCGCAAACCTTCATGGGCGATTTGGCGATCTTGTCGGTCAAGCGTTTTCACAATACGCATCGTCGCCGTCGCCCAACGCTAGCACGACCTTCTGGATATACAACATCCTGGGCGATCCCGCGCTTCTGGTGACATCAACCGCTCATCCATAATGATCGTCTTCACGGCGCGATGGGCCGTTCATTGGACCTCGGGCAATGGGGCATCCCACCCTCTTTCCGCCCCAGACCATTTCACGAAGCCGGTCAGTCAAGACTGACACGTCCAGATTCGGGCCGATCAGAATTGCCAATGCCTCTGGCTCCGGCTTCGCCGGGAATTCCTCGATGAAATGGTGGCCTACAACCGACTGAAAAACATGCAGACGCTGGGGAGTTGATTGGAATCGGACAAATCCTTTTGCCCGAACAACTTCCCTCGGATTGAGTGTGGAGAGGAAGGCTTCAAAAGCCGATCGGTCAACTGGACGTGGAAGGCGATGACACAGGCTTTGATAAGCGGTGTGAAGATGCGGTGGGATCGACACGTCCTTCAAAGCCAGTCCGTCGGTCGCGATTTCGATGATGGCTGGCTCGCGCCGGACCAAGTCTGCCAAATCAGGTAGCCCATACGGGAGACGTACCTGGACCGCTCTTGAATTCAACTCACGGAGGTCACCGCTGATGCCATCCAGTTTCACCGCATCCAGTCGGTCCGACTTGGACAAGCAAAGGACGTGGGCAAACTGGATTTGTCGACGTGCCAGGAGGCGTTCCCCGCCGCCAACTGCGGTTCCTCCGAACCATTCGGCGTCGACCACGGTGACAACCGCTTGAAGTTGTACCTGAGGAAGGAGGTCGATGTCGGTAAGAACATCAATGACGTTATCCGGATCTGCGAGTCCACTGGTTTCAATTACCAGATAGTCGCAGTTTCCGCCTCGGATGAGCTTCTGGATAGCTCGTGCCAAACCACTGTCATCCGAACAACATACACATCCATCACTAATCTGTTCCAAGGGTAGCTCCGGACGTGAAATCAGGTGGGCATCGATACTTTCCAAGCCGAAATCGTTTATCACCACGCCCATTCGCAAGCCAGTCGATGGCGATTCTGAGAGCCATCGACGCAACAGGGTCGTTTTGCCCGCCCCAAGGAAGCCAGTGAGCAAAATCACCGGTATGCGGATGGGGCTGGACATGGAAAATCAGCGGGAAATGGCCGCCAGCTCAGCCCAGAGATGAGCTGCCATTCGCGTGCCTCCCCGATAAGCATCCAGTGAAAACTTCTCATTGGGTGAATGAGGGTTGTCGTCTGGGAGCGACATTCCAAGCAAAAGTGTTTCCGCCCCAAGAGACCGCTTAAATGCCGATACAATCGGAATGCTGCCACCCTCGCGCATGATGATGGCCTCATGGCCAAAACCCGCTGCCAGAGCGCGTAAGGCAGCCTGTGCGTGAGACCCTTCCGGTGAAACGAGATACGGTTCACCCCCATGTCCCGGGGCGACCGTCAGTCGAACGGTCGGTGGACAGAGCCGTTGTAAGTACTCCACCACGCGTCTTGAAATCACTTCCGGCTTTTGATCAGGAACCAACCGAATGGTAATCTTTGCCTTGGCCCACGCCGGCACGATAGTCTTGCTTCCCTCGCCTTGATACCCGCTGGTCAAACCATTGATTTCAAAAGTGGGACGGGATGTGCGCCGCTCCTCGGCGGTGAACCCCGACTCCCCATAAAGCTGGCTCACCCCCAATAGGGCACGATAGGCTTCCTCGCTGAACGGAATGCGAGCCATCTGGGTTCGCTCGTAGGGGGTTAAATCCCGGACTTCGTCATAGAAACCGGGTACAGTAATCCGTCCATTGCCGTCCCGCATGGCGGCTAGCAATTGACAAAGCGCCATCGCCGGATTTTCCAGACTTCCTCCGAAAAGACCTGAGTGCAGGTCCCGGGAAGGGCCATCCACCCGAATTTCCAATGCGGTAATCCCACGAAGTGCATAGGTCAGGGCAGGGAACTCCAAACTGGGTATGCCATTGTCGGAAATCACGACGGCATCGCATCTTAGCTCCTGAGCATGCTCAGGCAGGAAGTGATACAGGGAAGTCGATCCGACCTCTTCCTCTCCTTCGATAAGAAAGATCAGGTTGACCGGTAGTGGCAGACCCGAGTGTATCCAAGCCTCCAATGCGTTCAGGTGGGCCAGATGTTGGCCTTTGTTGTCACAAATCCCTCGTGCGAAAACGTTGCGGCCTTCCACGCGTGGTTCAAAAGGTGGCGAGACCCATAGATCGAATGGTTCCGGTGGTTGAACGTCGTAGTGACCATAAACCAGGAACGTTGGTTTATTCGGATCGGGATTTCGAGTTTTCCCGACCACGATGGGTTGCCCCGCCGTCTCGTGAAGGGTCGTCTCTAAGCCAAGCTGGGCGCATCGATCTGCAATCCACCGGGCTGCCCTGCGAAGATCAGGACCATGCTGGGATTGAGCGCTGACGCTAGGAATACGCGCATAATCACAAAGCTCGGTGATCCAGCGAGACTCATGATTGCTGATGTATTCCAATACGGGGCGAATATCCATAGTATCACTTCTTGGGCTTCACCGGGGCGTTGGTCGAGTCTGTTCCGAAAAGCCCGCCCAAGCCCTTGAGGGCATTGCCCAAGACATTCGTTGCACTGAGACCATTGGAGCCGGCTGCTTGATTGAGAATATTTCCCAATGCGCCCGCGCTATTTCCAACCACCCCCAACACGGCCTTTCCTCCCAAAAGCAATAGTTTGGTCGTATCAGGCTTTATATCGGGATTGCCAACGGTTCCCCTCACCGTAAGACATCCAGACGGTAAACTGGCGTAACCGGCATTGGTTGAAGTTAGACCGATCCGCTTTGCCAGCGTGTCCTGCAACCCGATATCCACCACAAAATTGAGTGGCGAATTGGTGACGACCGGCGTGAGAGTGATTGTGCCAGGCGCACTAATGCGAACTGCCGAGCTCTGTATCAAGCCATCGGTGATCTCGGCTTTACCACTGGCAATCTTGCCTTGCAAATGCAGGAATTGCAGGGGGGCGGCTTGAATCTGATCCACCCATCCGTCGGCTTTGGTGGGGTCCTGCTTTGTTGTCGATAGTCCAGTCCATTGGCCTAGTTTTCCGATCGCCGCTGAAGGATTGCTGATGATGTCCGGCAACCCAATGACCACGTTCAAGATGCCTTTCAAAAAACTTTGCTGAACGTTATTGATCTTCAGATTTAGATTCGTGGCCACCAAGTCAAACTGGCCAGTCAAATTCTTTTGTAAATTGGTTCCGGTGATGCCGGCTCCTTTGATCGCCATCTTGGCATTGGCAGTCCCGCCAACCGTTCCAGCGATGCTTTGTTGGAAAGTATTTACAAACGGCGCAATCGGGAATCGGGTCGATTCCAGAGATAGGTCGTACTTGTAGCCTGGCAGAGACAAGTCCAGCAGCGCACGCGCGGAGAAAGGTGCCCCGTTGATCGTCATCCCAAATGGGTCCAAGTTCAACGTTCCCCGGTCGATCTTAGCTTTGGCAACCCAATTCGATACCGTAATCTCCCCGATAAAGAGTCGGACAATATTCAGGTCAAAGTCCAACCGCTGGAAAGGTAGTGCGATGGCAGGTGGCTCGGATGCCGTTGTGGAACCCGAAGCAGTCGATTTGGTTTGGGGCCGATTGGTATTCCCGGTGCTCTGGGAAAAGAGGACATAAAGGTCGGTCAGGTCCAAACCATCGCTTTTTAATGTCAGCGTACTGGGCGTTGCGTTTGTTGCGCCAAGGTCAAGACGTCCCGCTAGCGTCAATTCGTTTTTCGCCCGCGAAGTCTGGCCGAACCGCAAGGTGACTTTGGATAGATCAGTCAGGGACCCATTCTGGGATGCATCAATGCTGGCACCCAAGGTAAATGGTTTATCGGGAAGGAGGCGCCCGGTGTCCTGTGCCCGGAAATTGTTGACCGCGAAATCCGCTTTGATCGAATTGCCCTTCTCCGGGTCGATCACGGTTTCCCCATTGACGTCAAGTCCGACCGATATGAGTTTGTTGGGTGCGATGGCTGCAGCAATCCATGGGCCAAGTCCTACTTGGTTAAGATTGACCGTCTTGAAGGTCAATTTACCCTTCTTGGATTTTAGATCATAATTTCCGTTGCAATCCAGTGTGCCTCCCGTTTCAAACCCATTTTGCAGCGCAAGAGTCACCCGATTGATGGTCAAGGCCGAACCTAGCGTGGTTCCGGTTGTGTCGCGGGATTCGGATAATTTGCCCGTGCTGTCGAGCCTAATTTGGTAATCGTTTAAGCTGACGGTGCCAACTTTGCCCTTCAGTTTGCTTAAAGAAAATCCTGCAGATCCTTCGATCCCCTCGGGACGTTTTGTCAATTGGAGACTCAGCTTGCCAAGGGCCGTTTCCAGAGCCACGCCATCCATGGGGGCAATCTTCAGCACCTGCGTCAGGTCAAAATCGCCGCCGATCTGAAAGCTCAAATCGTTCGCCAATGAGTGGTAGTGTCCGGTTCCCGTATAATTGGCGACTTGTGAGCCTGCGTTTTCGAATTCCAGTCCAAACTTGTCCACCTGTACGGAAGTGAAGTCGGTCCAAAGCGCACTCAGGGAAAATTTTAAGAGACCCTGGGTAAATGAAGCAGAGGGAGAACTAAGCGCCAATTGGGAGATCGCGCTCGCGATTTCCAATTTCAGCGATCTTCCATCGGCGTCGGAGAGGATGCTGGCATCCAACTTGACCACTCCTCCATTGAATTCGGCTCCAGGAAGCAAGGGGGCAATAACCGGTTTCCAGGGCCCAAGATCCCACCCATCAATTGCGAATTGATAGGTGGCCTGGCGAAATCCCGGTCCGCGACCCTTCAGGGCAATATTCATCGGACGATCCAGGTTTCCATGAAGAAAGCTCCGCCCATTCTGTGCCACGGTAAGAGTCACTTTTTCCAACAGGACGGTTGATTCACCCAAATTGACGGAAACTTTATAATCGAGGCCAATATCGGTTGGCGGAGTCGTTCCGCCAGGTGTCTTAATCGAGAATCGAGCCACATCCAGCCGTCCATTGGATGCGAGTAGTTGGCCAAACTGGGCTAAGTCGACCCTTCCCGATCCCGAAAACCCGGTTTTCCCGAAATCAATTCCTAAAATGCCGCCCAAAATACTGGCCACCTCGGTGCCGATGCCCTGGATTTTATACGAGATGCGGGCTTCGCTCTTCTGCAAATCGAAAGGACCGCTCACGGTGATCCGTCCGGCATCATTGTTTCCACGTTTGAATCCTAGCTCCAATTGCTTGATTTCAGTTGCGCCAACATCAGTTGCAAGGGTCGCGACGAGCCCTTCTGCCGCTTGGAAATTTCGATCCGCCTTCTTGGCTTCGATCCTTAGCTCACCCTTGATGGAAGCCGGTTTCAAGTCAGAGGTCCAAACCAAATCCCATTGCCCATTAGCCACTGCCGAGAATTGGCCGGAGATGGCATTCGTAATGTTGACTCCCCAAGCCACTTTGAGGTGACTCTTGCCTCCGTTGGAAAGGGAGTCCAGCCCTACCTCAAGCCCAGATAGGAGGTAATCAGAATTGGCTCCATTGGTGCTGACTTGATTCATCGAAACGGACCCATTGCGAACAACTATGTTCTGGATTCGGACGTTCGGTGGAGACTTCTTTGCCGACGTGGTCGAAGAATCGGAACCAAGGGACTTCAGAAGCGTGTCTAGATTACTGGGGGCACCTGCCTTCTGGACTACCGTGATGGAAGGAGAATCGAGCGTGATTTCGCTGACGTCGATAGTTCCGGACAGGATCGAAATCAGACCATAGCGGATGCGGACATCTGCTACTGACGCCAGAGGTGCTGAATCCTTGGGTACTATCTTGAGTCCTCGAAGATGGAGCGAAGAAAAGGGGCTCAGCGAGATTTCCTCGACTGAAATCTCACTTTTCAATTGAGACGAGGCTATCGGAATGGCGACTGCCCTAAGGAAGGGCCCGCTGGAGACGATAAAGTATAGGACGACCAGGAAAAGTAGGAAGCCTCCCAAGAAGAGCGGCCAACGAGACCGGCGCGGAGTGGGAATGGATTCAGCCATGGCGTTGGAAATAGGTGTCTGTTGTATCGGTTACGTGGTGATGATGCGCTTGGAAAAAGACTCGAAGTAAATCCTCGGAGTAGGTCGGACCTAGCGCTCCTTTGGAGGATGTAGACCCAAGTCCGCCCATGCCATAGCATCCCCGATCACGTTTAACCGGAAAGGTAGCCGGTGAAGTACCAGTCGACAATTTTATCCGCGTCAGCCCTTGGATAACCATCCGACATAATCGGCAATCCCTCGGGCAGGTTCCCATTCGGGTTTGAATCCGAATACCCGCTCGGCTTTATTCATATTCGCCTCCGTGTGCGGCTGATAGAAGCTGTAGGGGTTCTCGAAATATTCGGTAGGTCGAGTGCTCCCCGTGCACTTATTAAGCACCTCGATGACCTCGTTGAATGAAAAAGAATGGCCGGACCCGCAATTGAAAACATCGCTGGCCGGGGCACTGAGCGCACGAATGGTCAGGTTTACCACGTCTTTGACGTAGACAAAATCGCGCCGGTGTTCACCTCCGCGAAACACCCGGGGGGCTTTACCATCTCGGATTTGGCGATAAAGCTGGTAAATCATACTCGCGGCACTCTTTTTGTGGGCTTCCCCAGGGCCATACACATTGAAATAGCGCAAACCGATGATCTTCCACCCTGAATCGTGACGGGTGTGGTCTCGGGCAAGGTTTTCAAGCTGCACCTTGGTAAAGGCATATACATTGGCGGGAAGCAACCCCTGTTCCTCACTTTGTATGCCACTCGCGATTCCATAGGTCGCCGCTGAAGTGGCGTAGACGATTGGGATTCGATTGGGAGCGGCAAATTCCAAAACCCGACGAAATCCTTCAATGTTATCGTGGCACTGGAGGAGTTGGTTGTGCTCCGTTGTGTCGGTGATCGAAGCTTCGTGAAAAATGGCGTCAAACGCGTGCCCACGAAGACGCGAGGCCCAGTCGGACCGGGAAATATCGCCCGCAATGAAATCACCCCTGAATCCACGGAGGTTCTGGAAGTCCCCAGACCGAAAATCGTCGAGGACGATGATTCGTGAGTTCGGGTATCGACGCTGCAGTTCTAGCGTGAGATTGGAACCAATGAACCCTGCTCCGCCAGTCACCAATAAATTACGCACAAGACAGCGATGTTAGGAATTTACCGCTCAATCGCAAACGGTTTGCGCGAAAACTCGAGGTGCTTCCAATCTAGTCTTTCACGGCTGCCGGTTTGGGACCATGTGTTGTGGAAGCGTTTCACTAGAGGCCGACGGGGGAAACTGATGGATGGTTGTCTGAGTGGGAAATGCAAAGCTCAGGCCTTCCCTATCAAATCGGTCTTTGATCTTTAGATTCATGGACTGGAGAATCGAGCAATATTCCTTCCAATCCGTAGTCCCACAGACATAGACGACGTTCAGATTCAATGACGAGTCCAGAAATCGGTTGAAATAGACCGTCAAATCCTTGGTCTTGGGATGCCCCCGGAAAACTTCGTCCACGATTT
>CAILNN010000347.1 GCA_903835555.1 uncultured Verrucomicrobiota bacterium | reverse complement strand
GGTCAAGGCCCGTGGCTCGATGGAATCTCGCCCTACCGATATTGCTTTTGTTCAATAGGTTATGTCTGATTTGTGCAGGTCGTTGGAAAGGCTCTTCTTTGGAGAATATCGTGAGACCGCTGGGACTCACTGGTTTTGTCCCGGCCATCGAGAACCTCAGCAGCGGCTCTTCGGGAGTGCCGAAGCAGCGCACGTCGTCCACGTAGCGGAAGTAGCGATGCATACCGCAGTTCTGGTTCATCCAATGGTCAAACGGGTCCAAGAGGAAGTTGCCGAGATACTGACTGGTCCATGCCTCGATGGGCAATACTTTACCGGGGGGATGTTATGGGAGGGTGGTTTCAGGACTTAGGACCTCAGGCTGTGGGGGATGGTGGCGATGGAAAAAAGGTGGCTCCAATCGTCGTGGCGGAGATTTGTTAGCCCTCCAAATAACAGCTCTACGACCTACCTAAGGTTCATAGCCTACCCACGGGATAATGAGGACTCTGCAGCCCCAAGGGGGCTGAATGCGATAGCCCAGGGCAACTCGCCCTGGGTTAGACCCCCGCAATGGATTTCAGCCCTAAGGGGCGAAATTCGTTTGTGGGAGCATCAGCCTAACATGATGCCCGATGGTTTTGGTGAGAAACATGGCAGACCGTATTTCGCCCTTACAGGGATCATAATGTTGTTATGACCGATTCCCCAGGATGATATCCTGGGCTTTCACATTTTTCCCCTTTGAGGCGGACCAAACCGCTTACTGCTCTCATCTGGACTCCAGTTGAAGAAATCGAACTCCGGCAAACCTATTGAAGTCGGAATCAAAGGAGACTAATCGGCAATTGGCGGTGCGGGCGAAGGCTGCCAAATAGGCGTCGGTCCATAGATGATGCGGCATTCCAGGTTCGGAACTAAACTCTGCAAAGACAGTATCGATGTCTGGAGGCTCCGCTAGGAAGCAAACCTCAGGAAACGCAAGCAATATTTTGTAGATATTCCACAACTGCACGTTGGTAAAGGGCTGCCCACCCATTGCCTTTGGATTGGTGGAAATCCTGAACCATCCGAGTAATGTCACCCGACAAAAACCACACTTATCCTCGAGTATATTGTCCCAATACAACCTGGCCGCATGATGAAATTGATGCCGAGGATCGGACAACGCAACCCAGACGTTCACATCAAGGAGGTCCATCACCGAGGCGTTGGGGTTCCTTGCCTGCGTCTTCGTCGGTTAGCAACGAGTGAATTTCCCGATTGGACAACCCAGCAATCGTGGTTCCGTTGGGCAACCGGAACTGCGGTAATGGCGTGCGCCGCGTTTTGGGGATTCTGGCATCCGTTTCTGCGGCGTTCCGCAAACCCAATTCGATAAACTCGGCCACCAATTCGCGAAGAGTCACGCCGCGCTGGATAGCCTTGATTTTGGCCTCGCGAAACAATTCATCGGGAAGTTCAATCGTCGTACGCACAATCGTACTTAAGCATATTCGCGCATAACTGTAAAGACGCGACCGATATTCCGCCGGGAGGCTGGACCATATTGGGGTTCCTAGGCGCTCATACCTATGGCCGGGGAAAAGACCCCTTCGACAATTCGTGAGTGGCCGCGATCAGCTCTGGCCCGGTCTTCCTGTTCTGGTGCTCCCCCTGGACGGACCGGATCGCAGACTAAGCAGACCCGAAAGCTGTGAGCCCTCAATCGAAATTCCGAACACCTTCCGATGCGACACGCCGAGCGGCCCCCTCCGGAACCGTTGACCGAAGAGCCCTCGCGAAACACGCGGAAGCGGTCATCATCATCGCGGGTCAACTTCGCTATTCCAGAGGCCCATTCATTCCATCGCATGCGCGGACCTGGATCGGGATCGCCGTCGAGATGCCCCCGATAGGCACCCGAATCGTCGATATCATGGTGCCATTCCCAAACGTTGCCATGCATGCCCCGCAGTCCCGATGGGGGCGATTCAGGCTTCTCATCGACCGGATGAGCTTCATTTCTCGAGTTCGCTTCAAACCAACCGACTTCGGCAAGGGCTGCATCCCCATCGCCTGAGTAATAATCAGTCTCTGTCCCAGCCCGGCAGGCGTATTCCCATTCGGCCTCGGTCGGCAGACAGGAGCGGATGAACCCCGATGGCAACTGTTTGGCCGGAACATTTCCTGACAGCCAGGCACAAACATGGTTGGCTTCCCGCCAATCGATGTTTTCGACGGGGCGATTATCGCCCTTGAACTTACTGGGATCGATACGAACTTGGAGGGCGGGGAACTCGCGGGCGACCGCCGCGTAAAGTTGCTGGGTCACGACAAACGTACCCAGG
>CAILNN010000346.1 GCA_903835555.1 uncultured Verrucomicrobiota bacterium | reverse complement strand
TTTGGGGAAGGGATGGTCGAAGGGGTTCAAGGACCGGATGGACCGACAATTCGGCCCGGCATTGATCCTGAAAAGGTTCGGGAAGTATTCGCCAAGAAGGGCCAGTTGTCTTGGGGCGATTATGTTCGTTGTCGGGTTCGCTACTTTACCGACGGAGCCGTCATCGGCAGTCGGGCTTGGGTTGACCAGGTCTTCAAGGAGCAGCGGCAGCGGTTTGGGCCGAAGCGGCAGGATGGGGCGAGGAAGTTTAAGTTCCTAGCTGGGGAAGCCGTGTTTGGGATGCGGGACTTGAGAATTGATCCTGTCGTGGCGAGGACACCTACTGCACCTGCAGCCCACTAGCTCTTAAGTGCGGCCTATAAGCGTTTGCCGCTATGATTTGTACGTTGAGGAGCCCAAAGTGGTAGAATCACGCGTAATGCCCGCGTCCAGCCATAGTTGAATGCCAATGCGGCGACCAATCCGCCGCCTAGCCCTACCATCGCACCGAGCAGAACCTCGTCCATCGGACGAAGGTTTTCATCGAAGAGGTAGGTCCAGAGAAACGCAGCTCCGATACCAAGAGGAATCCCAGCAGCAGCGCCCAACTGAAGAAAGAGAACTCGGAATCCGGCGGACGGGCTTCGAGTGAGAATTCCGAACAAGGTGGAAGCGGAAATAATACCGAAAAACGTCAGCGCTCCTGCAAGTGTCAAGAGTGCGATTCCGACCGCTATTCCCACCCCAATCAGGAAGAGGGCGAAAATTCCAAAGAAGAGTACGAATATGGCCATGATCATGAAAACCCCTAAGACCAACGGTTCAGGTAGCTCCATTCCTAATGGTGCTGTCGTTCGGTGACTTCTGCCAAATAAAAATCAAAGGAATAGGTCCCTGCTACCTCCTGTGAAGATAATCGTTACTCCTGTATTTTTCAGCCGCCAATCGTTCCGTTCGCTCCGTCCAGTCTTCGGTTGGCACCCAGGTTCGCCATTCAACATCCCAATCATTCGTCGCACTTTGGAGCATTGCCTCCTGCCAATCGGTCCGGACAATTCCGGGCGGAGGTGGTTGGACGCTACCCTGAATTAAAAGACCGGTTCGACTGCGGCGCTGAGCGGCTCCGGCGATCTTGCGTCCTTGGAGAAGTAAATCGTTTTCTTCCGCTCCGATGAAGCATTGTCCGGGGCCACTGGGGTCCGGAAAGGGAGCCAATCGAGTTTTGGCCCCTTGGGCCAGAAATGCCCGGCGCAACCATTCATGTAAACGACAATAGCTTTCCGGAGCTCGAAGCTCCCACCATTCGTGTCCAGCCGGAAGCACCACCGAATAAGTCCAGTCGCAATCATGAGGAACCAAGCCTCCACCAGTGCACCGGCGCACCAAAGGTCGGAGTCCAGTCCACGACGCAACCTCGTCATACTGCTGCGAATAACCGAAAGAAGCCGACGGACTTGACCATCCGTAACAACGGAATACTGGACTGCCTTCGACTCCGCCCGCATCGAGCAGCATCTCGTCAGCCGCCATATTGAATGCCGGATCGCCTTTGCCTGAATCCCAAAAGAACCACACTTGAGCCATCGCCAGAACCAAGCAGCCCAGGGCGTGTTTTCAAAATACATTTGCCTATCTACTGGCCAAAACAGGTGGGGCTACGGAACGACAGCGGCAGACAGGTTCGACGACGGAACCAGCTCCCCGATCATCGCTTCGAAAACATCCAGATTCCGGCCTCCAACAAATCGTCGTCGAAGAATCCCACTTTTATCGATTAGGATCGTCGTGGGTAATTCTCCGCCATTGAAACGACCACCGACCGAATTCTCCGGGTCGAGCAGTACCTGGTATTTCATCCCGCGTCGTTCGACGAACTTGGCAACCTGTTGCCTTAGTTCCTTCAAGCTGGGGCTGTGCTCGTGATCATGGTCCTCGCCATCCGAATGAGCTTCATGCCCACCAATATGTCCGTGTTCATCGGGAACGCCATCCAGGGAAATCCCGAGGACCACCAAGTCATCTGGGTGGCGTCGCTGTAATTCCACCAGGGTCGGTATCTCCCCGACGCAAGCAGAACACCAAGTGGTCCAAAAATTAATCAGCACGCGTTTGCCTTGAAAATCACTCAATCGGACTGATTTCCCATCGACCGACTGCAGCTTGAAATCCTCCACGCGATGCATTTGTAGATTTGGGCCCTCGATCGAAAGAGGACCCTTCGTTTGGAATTGAAACTCATTCGAATGCACCGCCAGCCATTGGCGGGCGCGCGTCGCTCCTGCGGCTGCGATTTCGCGAGTGGCGGGACGAAATTCGGGAATCCCACGGGCATCCTCACCAACCGAAACGGTATCGGCCAACCGCACTCCAAAATCCTGGTGAGCCCATCGGCCCAGGAGATTTAACGCGGTCCCAATGATGCGGGGGTCGTCATCATTCAAGTGTTGAGTTGCCAATGGCATTCCCAGTTCGAGAGGCAAATCGCGGACGCGCCGTAGAGCCATCAGGCGAATCTCCGGGTCGACGTTTTTCAATTGAGCTATCACCGCTGCTGGATACTGGGGATGCGCCATTTGCTGCATCAAACCCAGGGTGATCTCGCGAATGCCGTTGTCCGGATCGAGCGCCGAATTCGAGAGTAACGTTTGAAGCGATTCCGGCACTGGATGCAGTTTCGGAAGTAGCGAATTTAGTTCCTGCAATGCAACCGTTCGAGGGACAATATGGCCGCTGGCCCACGCGGTCAGGATCGCTTTTACCGGATCGGCGGCACTTTGAATTGTCTGGGAAACAACCTCGGACGATGGGGCCAAGTCGGTCAATGCAGTTTGCTCCAGGAGCCTTTGCTGGAAAAGTCCGCGCAATGGCCAGGCGGCCAAAGCCATTACCAACAGAAGCCACAGCCACCCATGAACGGTTGCTTTCCGGCGCGCTGCGGGAAGTGGAGGAGTTGATTGTGTGGCGGGAGAGACCATGCTTTATGGGATATCGGTAGTTAAACTACTGAAAGGCTCCGCGCTCATCGTTCGGATCATAAGGGGCTCTAAATGCCAGCCATGGCTTTCACAGAGCGGCCCGGCTGAATACCGCATCTCGCCTCGCGCTCCATCCACCTCGATTTCGCAATAACTGACCGTTGCGGCATCCTCCCGGTGCATGCAGGTGGAGTAGGGGCCAGGCCCGTCTTCGTGCGAGCCATGCAGCTTCCGAACCCACTGTATCGGATCGGCATCGACATGCTGACTCCGACGTTCGAACACGTCTGCCCGACTTCTTTGTGCGCCAGGTTCATCCCAACCTGAGGATATCCATTGGCGCGGACTCCAAGCATGCCGCACTTCGGTCGATGACTTCCCATCCCATTGCCACTCCAAAATCACGGAAAGCTCGGGGAAAATGCCGATGACACGAAACGGATTAAGGTGAGTTAGATCAAATTCACTCGTGGCTATCCTCGCCCCCTCGGGCTTCGTGAGACTCTGCAACCGCCGAACTACATCGCCCCTTGATTGAACTGGCGAAACGGCTGCGCTGGGTTTGGAATACCAATTGACCAGAGCATAAGAGACCCCGCTGTCGTTGAGCGATATCCAGGTCCCCCCACTCGGTTCGCGAGGATAAACGACCTGGCGGCCTCCCGCCTTTTCGACGCTCGGTCTCAGGGCCGCCACACGGGTTCGCTTCTCATCCCGATTCATCCCCAAGACGTACCCGCTTCGATGCGGCAAGAACGTGATGGTACACATAAGGTGGAACAAAATTAATCTGCTATCGGATATCGGGCGAACAACGCCTTTGCGTCCCTCCAGGCCCGAATCAATTCAGCGTTCTTGCAGGGAGCATGTCCGCGTCGCCGATTGGCCGCGCCAATTTCAAACACCAGCCCCCATTGACGAAACAAGATTCGATAGGCCTGAAAGATGGAATATCGGGCGTCATACACGCTCGTCGCCTCCGCTGCCGCTCCATTGAGCTCCAGGATTTGGAATCCACGTCCGGCCGCGAATTCAGATTCATCCGCGTAGCGAACATCGTAACGCCCAATGAAGAATCCAGGCAACTTGCGGGAAATCTCATCGAATCGAGCGAGCATCGCCGGTGTGGCCAGGTGCGTACCATCCCGGAAAATACAGCCCTGCGCGTGATTGCCTGCCTCGACCAGCCGCAAGCATTCACCCTTCGCAAGAACCCGGTTTTTTTGTTCATCAAACCGTGTCAGGTAACGATCAGCAACAAAGCGTGCCCGAGGATCAGCCCAAATCAACTCTTCCAAGGTTCGGGTTCCATCCCCGGTTATGACTGGGAAAATCTTTTCGGTGATCGCGAAGATATGTCCCTGGTTTTCCTCTGGGAAGCGGTAGTAAAAGACACCCGCTTCGAATGGTCCTGGTATATAGCGCTGAAGGACGAGGGGCGCTTCGTTCCGTTCCAAATAAGCGACCGCTTCTGCCTCGTTACGCACCCGCTTCACTCCCATGCCGCGCTGCCCTAAATCCGGTTTTAGAATCAGGGGAAAGGTTAGTTGATAGTCCACTAGCAGTTGACGCCATTGTGCCATTCGTTCCTCGAGCGGAGCTGCTGCCAGATACCAAGCCTCTGCGGTATAGTCGGGACTCGTCTCCTGTAAGTCCTTGAGCGTGGCCACCTTCGATTCCCCCACCATCCCCCCAAAGGCAATTCCAGGATTCGCCGCGCTGGGCAACGTCAGGCTCCGGTACCGGATTGCCAGGTAGACATACCGGGCGACGATCGGGGGATAAAACAGCCACGCGGGCCAAAATTCCCAATGCAACCAGCGTTTCCAGCGAACCGAACGGTCTTCGATTCCTCCCGTTTGTTGCTTTTTCAAATGTTTCAAAAATACTCGACCGGCGAAAATCATGACCAGAGTCGCCAACGGAATCCACGCCCATTGTTGCCATTTGGCCCAGATGCCAGGCAACTGTTGGCCCAATATCCGCGCCAATCCAAACCAGACCAAAGTCCACACCATCGCGGCACCGCCCGTGACTGCCATGAATTGCCCAATCGGCCACCGCAACACCCCGGCGGCGAGATAGGTCGGCAGGCGGGTGCCAGGGATCATCCGAGCACTCAGCAACAGCCAAGTTCCGCGTTCGGAAAACCAAGCCTCCTGGCGGGTGACTTGGGTTGCACTGATACGCTTTTTTACCCAAGCCAATTCCATCACCGGACGTCCAAGGACCCTGGCCATTCCAAACAGCAAGAGATCCCCAACCCAGATTCCCAGAAATATTCCCCAGAATCCAGCAAGTGTCGAAAGAGCACCGGCAGCCGCAAGTGCGGCCGCAGTCACGGTTGGGACATCCTCTTGGACAAAGGTCGCCAATCCCAGCGTCAAGGCTTGTAAAATCGGTGGCCAGTCCACCAAAGCCGGTGGGAGCCAATGACTGCCTGGAACGAGCGCATTCATTGGAATCAATTTCCGCTGGTCCCCTTGTTGTGAGCGACGGTGGACGGCGCGACTCCGAAATTCTCCGGGAGCACCACATTCTGAAGCCGCGCTATCACCGATATCATGGCATAATGGTGGATGCCATGCGCGATTGCGTAAACCCATTCCCGACCCAGGCTCGACTTGGTAACTGGGGAATTGCCCGGTTCGTAGCTGACTTCGCAGCGGGCAACGACCGCGTCATTCAGCACTTCGGGGTCGATCCCACGAAGTTCCAAGAGTAACTCCCGAGTGGCTCGCAGCGCGTAGCTCGGGTCCTGCTCCAGGCGTCGGTCCCGTTCGCGATGGTCATAGTCGACCAAACCCGTGCTCGTGCCGTGCATAAGACAGGAGAAATGGTCCAAACAATGGCGATAATGGCCTCCAATCGACGCATTGAAAACTGCCTCGGCCCGTAGTCCGTAAGCCTTTGCATCCAACGATGTCAGTAAGCTCTCGCCCTGCGATAATAAGTCGATTGCGGCAGCAATGACGCGGGAATGAGATGCCGTTGTCGGCTGATCCCAGGTTGGAATGGTCTCTTGAGAATAGCCGTCGAAAGACGGCGGAATTGGAAGGGAAATGGTCATATGGGAAAGCACGGTTGTGTCTTGCTTTCCCAGTTGTCGGTCGGATGCCTCATTCCTTACGACGATTCATCGTTTTTTGGAAAACATCAGCACCCGTTGCTAAATGGACCTAGGGCGTGTTTTCAAAATGCATTTGCCTGTCTTCTGGCCAAAACACGAAACTAGCTGAGCTCAAACCCGCTTCTTAGGCTGCGGGGCCACCAGCCACGGGCCAGAACGCCGATGATGTGCACTGTCGCGCCCTTGCTGAATACCCTGGCCCAAATACCAAAGTCCCGAAACCACGGTCAGCGCAGATGCAGCGACTGCCAGAATCCACTGTCCGCTTCGGGATTGAGCGGCAAGAGTCCACATGACCGTGGCCATTTGGCAAACGGTCGCCAATTTCCCCGACCAGTGGGGGCGCACCTGCGGTCCGCCCGTCATCCAGCGAAGTCCAATAAATCCCACGGTTAGCAATAGGTCCCGGAGCAGGGCCAACCCCAACAGGAACGGTGGCAGATGTGGCAGTCGGGATTCGCTCCAAGTCAGCAGGACCAAGGCCGATACGAGCAAAAGTTTATCGGCCATCGGGTCCAGCAGCGCTCCGAGCTCTGTCATCTGCTGGTATCGCCGAGCCACCCAGCCATCCACACCATCCAGTACGGCCGCCAACCCAAAACTGACGAGAGCAGCCCACCGCGCCCACTCCATTCCCGTGTGTCGATGATATTCGAGAGCCACGACAAACAGCGGGATAAGCCCCAAACGGCCCATCGTGATGACGTTGGCGGTGGTCATATCCGCAGATTACATCGGACGAAGCTCGCGCCAAAGCATCATCATTGCCTGCTGCGCACTGAGAAACTTAAACGTCTCCCGGTCGAGTGCGTTCAGATAATGTTTCACGGTTGTTCCCTTGGGACCGGCCAGCGCCATGAAAACGGTTCCCACCGGCTTTGTGGCTGTCGCCCCGCTTGGCCCCGCAATCCCGGTTATCGCCAGGGCAAAATCTGCGCCAGAATCCCTTCGAGCTCCCTCGGCCATTTCACGGGCGACAACCTCACTGACCGCCCCATGCTCCCGCAACGACTCTTCCCGGACTCCCAACATCCGTACTTTCGCCGCATTGGAATAGGTGACATACCCCGCCAATAGCACAGCCGACGCACCCGGCACATTGGTCAACCGATTGGCAATATGCCCGCCGGTGCAAGATTCGGCAACAGCCACCGTTTTGCCCAAAGCATCCATTCGTTGGACTAGAGCCATCTCCAGCAACTCATCGCCCTCACCGAAGATACTGTCGCCTACCTCCGCTTCGATAACCGTTGCGGCCTCGGAGATTTTGGCCAAGCCATCGGCTCCGCTTGCCGCCAGTCGCACCTCGACCTCACCCACCCGTGCACAAAACCCGAGGTCAAGTCCCTTTTCCAGGTACGGCTGGAGCGGTTTTTCCAGGCGCTCCTCCAAGAAAGACTCCCCAATACCGGAGGTCCTCCACGTCCGACTGAAATGGGGTTCTGCCAGCGGGAACTCCCGATGCAAGAGCGGGATGACCGAATCGATAAACATCGGGCGAAGCTCCCGCGGCGGTCCAGGCAACAGGACCAGCCAGGCCGAGCGGCCCGGTTGACCCGGCCTGGGATTGGCCGAAATCGCCAGTCCTGGTGCCGTTCCATGGGCATTGGGCAATATCAGTGCTCCTTCGGGGACCAGCGCCTCAACCTTGGTTCGATCCGGCATAGGACGCCCAAATCGGGCAAAGTAACCGCGAATTTGGTCCATCACTTCCTCGCGATGAACCAATCGACGGCCCAACAATGCCGCCACCCGTTCCCGTGTTCGATCATCGCAGGTCGGTCCAAGTCCTCCCGTGGTGATGACCAAGTCCGCGCGGCCCAACGACTCCGCCACAGATGCCTCAATGGACGAAGCGCTATCGTCGACCGTTACTTGCCGGCTGACCGAATACCCAATATCCGAGAGTTGACGGCAAATCCATTGCTGATGGGTATTCAGGATTCGTCCCAGCAGTAACTCGGCACCGGTGTTTATCAGCTCAATGACCACCCCTGCAACGTACGTAGACGCCTGCGGTAGGCAATGGCGGAAAATGGGGTCAGGTCGGCGGACGCCGTTCCTCTGCTCGAAGTGCCGGGTGAAGTTCGCGTCGTCCGTGGCAAAAAATGGCCGTCCACTCGGCCAATCGACGTCCTAGCAACCGGCAAGCCGCCTGGTCGTCGTCGTCTCTCGGTTCACGAGCCACCACCGCGCCATAATGCAGAGTCATCATGCGGGCTGCATAATCCGTCACACCAAAAACCAGAAAGCCAAAATTCATCAGCACCGTCAGCAAAGACTGACATGCCAGCTCCATGCCGCCACCCCACCCCCCGGCCGTGCTGAAAGCGCAGGCGATCTTTCCGTCCACCTTCAGCCATTGGGAACCCATCGTCTCGTCCCAGAATCGCTTCATTTTCCACGATAGAATTCCCATGTTGGTCGGCGAGCCAACTGCCAGACCGTCGCACCAAACCACGTCGTCCGCAGTCGCCTCATCGACCGAACGCACTCGCACTTCGGTGTTCGGCACCGAACCCGCGCCCTCCGCCACCAAAGCAGCCATTTTGGCGGTATTGCCGGTCTTGGAATCATAAAGCACGAGCACGCGGTTCATGGAAAAGATTCCACGCCATCGGGCACAAAAGGGAAAGTGAATTTGCAAGGCCCATCGACGCCCAAGATTGCCACCCGGCGTCGAATCGGATATCCCATCACCATCAGATTTATGTGCCCCCTCCCGATTCCTTACCTTCCGCCTGATTGGCGACCCACCTTAAGATCACTTGCCGCAGGGATGGCGATTCTCGCGGCGGTCCCGACTGAAGCTGCATTCCTAGCTCCGACCAATCGTTTCACCAGCGAAAAAGTCGGTATTGTGGCCACCAACTCAGTCAATACTCCGGTGAATCAAACCGTCACTCCCTTAGGACTCCAAGTCAGTCTACCCGGCCTGAGGCCCAATGCCCTAGCCCTTAGCCCCAATGGCAAGTTGCTGGTGACCTCGGGCAAAAGCAGTGAACTGATCGTCGTGGATCCCGGGACCGGCCAGATTCTTCAGCATGTTCCCCTTCCATCCGCAAAACTCCTCGAACCCCAGCCAGAATCGGTTTCAAACCAAGTTCTCGAACCCGATCACGACGCCATTCTGAGCTTTACTGGGCTTGCCTTCTCGCCGGATGGCACTCGTATTTACCTCTCCAACGTCAATGGAAGCATCAAAGTCTTTTCCGTTGCGGAGGATGGCAAAGTCGCCGGACTATTTTCCATCGCCCTCCCGAGTGGAGGTGCCCCCCGGCGCAAGGAGGAAATCCCGGCCGGTCTCACCGTCTCGCCGGACGGCAAACGGCTCTATGTCGCCCTTAACCTTTCCAATCGTGTCGCCGAAATCGATACCGCAACGGGCAAATTGCTGGGTCTGATGGACGTTGGGGTCGCCCCTTTTGATGTTCAGCTCGTGGGACGCAAACTGTATGTCAGTAACTGGGGCGGGCGGCGTCCCAAAGCGGGTGAACTAACCGGTCCTGCCGGACGCGGAACAGTGGTGAAGGTGGACTCCACCCAGTTTGTCGCCAATGAAGGTTCGGTCACCGTTCTCGACTTGGATACCGGCAAGACCAAAGCTGAAATCGTGGTAGGCAAGCACGCTTCCGCCTTGGCCGTGCATCCCAAGGGTCGCTATCTGGTTGTGGCCAATGCCACCAGCGACACCTTGAGCGTGATCGACACACATAAGGACAAGGTTGTCGAAAGCATTTGTGTTAAAAGGAGTCCAGCCGAACTCTTTGGAGCTTCCCCCAACGCTCTAGCCTTTGATGCCCATGGGAAAAACCTTTATGTCGCCAACGGCACGCAAAACGCGCTGGCGGTTATTCGTTTCGATGCCGGTCATTCCAAGTGGCAAGGATTGATCCCGGTTGGTTGGTTCCCCGGAGCGGTAGTGTTTGATGCTCGCCGGCAAACCATCCACGTTTCCAATATGAAAGGCCACGGACCAGGGCGACCTCGTAAAACCACGGGCACCCCTGAATTCAATTCCCATCAATACTACGGCTCTCTTTCCATCATTCCAGTATCCAAGACCCAGGACCTGCGCCACCTGACCGCCACCGCCTGGGCCAATTATCACCGGGAGCAAATCGCCCTGGCCCTTCTGCCGCCCCGCTCTCATCAACCTGAACGCGTGATTCCGGAGCGCATCGGCGAACCCAGCAAAATCAAGCACGTGGTCTACGTCATTAAAGAAAATCGTACCTACGATCAGGTGCTGGGCGATATTCCCTCCGGCAACGGCGATCCATCGCTCTGCATTTTTGGAGAAAAATTTACCCCCAATCAGCATCGTTTTACCAAAGACTTTGTCCTGCTCGATAACACCTACTGCGCCGGCATCCTCAGCGCCGATGGGCATCAATGGAGTGCTTCCGCGTTCGGGACGGATTATCTTGAGCGTTCCTTTGCCGGTTGGCCCCGAAGCTATCCCGATGGCATGGGCGAAGACGAAGCGGATGCTCTCGCTTATGCTCCGACTGGTTTTCTCTGGGACAATGCTGCGCGACATCACGTTTCCCAACGTGACTACGGTGAATTCGCCAAGCCAACCTGTCGTTGGACCGATTCCAAGCGTTCCGGAGAACCAGGGTGGACCGATTTTTGGAACGAGTTTCAAAAAGGTACCGGCGAAGTCCTGATCGCAAGTCAGCCCGCAGTCGAAAGCCTGCGCCCCTTTATGCCCACCAACTACGTCGGTTGGCATATGGAGGTCCCAGATGTCTGGCGCGCTCGATTTATCACCAATGAATTGAAGGGATATGCCGCTCGCGGTGAGTTCCCTCAATTGACCTTCATCTGTCTTCCCGATGATCATACCAGCGGTGGTTCCAAAGGGTCCCCTACCCCGGGAGCCTGTGTTGCGGACAACGACCTGGCCTTTGGACAGATCGTCGAGGCCCTCAGCCACAGCCCATTTTGGAAGGACATGGTCATCTTTGGCATTGAAGACGATCCGCAGGCCGGCTGGGACCATGTGAGCGGCTACCGAACCACTGCGTATTGCGTTGGTCCTTATGTCAAACGTGGCCAAGTCGTTCACACGCAATACAGCACCATCAGCATCATTCGAACCATCGAGCAAATCCTGGGTATGCCCCCGATGAATCAATTCGATGCCGCTGTCTCCCCCATGATCGATTGTTTTACCGATACACCGGATTTCTCTCCCTTCAATGCGCTTCCAAACCAGGTGCCCCTGGACCTCATGAATTCCAGTCCGCATGCCATCCACGACCCGGTTCTGCGCCACGATGCCATCGTTTCGTCAAAACTTCCGCTGAAACAACCGGACCGTTGTCCCGAGGACGTGCTCAATCGAATCCTCTGGCGAGCCATGAAGGGGACTGCCGTACCCTATCCTGAATGGGCCGTCACGCCCCTCAGCGAAGACGCCGACTGAGCCCGGGAGTGCGTCTCCGCCTCCGATTTTCATCGCGCCTTGGCGACTTTGCGTGCCCTTTAGCAGGGCGTAATGTCTCGCCAAGTCGCGAAGAAGAAAAGGCGAATCGATTTGAGATGCCCGGTTCGCTTTCTGGCCGCGTTTTCACGCTTCGCCTTCTTGGCGTGCCACTAACCAACCCGTGAGATAACCGAGGCAATTCGTTCCGCAGTATTCTTTGGTGACTCCTCCACCGCCATATCGATCCACTCCAGGTCCATCTGGTTTTCAAACCAGGTAAACTGCCGCTTTGAAAACTGCCGTGTCTTGGTCGTGACCAACTCGATCGTTTCCAGCTTTCCTCGTTCTCCGGCCAAGTGTTCTTGAACCTGCCGATAGCCAATCGCTTGTTGGGCTGTCCGGTTTCCGAGAAGCCCCTGTTTCATCAATTGCCGGGTCTCTTCGATCAATCCCGCCCGAAACATGGCTTCCACCCGACGTCCAATGCGCCGGTGCAGGTCTTCGCGGGAGCGACGCAGCCCGAAACTGCGTCCGGCCAATGCGGGAGCCCGTTCCGGCCATGTCGCCCGCTGTCCAGAAAACGGTTTGCCCGTCAAGCGAATGACCTCCACCGCACGTACCACCCGCCGCCGGTTCTCCACATCGATTTGGTCAAAGGTGACCAAGTCTTTGCGTGCCAGTTCATCCAACAATTCGGCCAGCGGTAGGGCTTCCAATTCCGCCCGCAACGCTGGGTCAGGTGCCGGGGAGGTGCCCAACCCGTTCAGCCAGGCATTGAAATAAAGTCCCGTGCCGCCACACAAGATGGCCAAACGACCCCGCGCTTCAATCTCTGTCAGAATAGGACCGACCGATTCAACGAATTTTGCTGCGTCGAACCCCTGATCCAAGTTGACAAAATCGATCAGATGATGGGGGACCGATTGGCGTTCCTCCTGGCTCGGTTTTGCCGTCCCGATATCCAATCCCCGATACACCTGCATCGAGTCTACTGAAACGATTTCTCCATTCAAAAGGCGGGCCAGCTCAATGGCCACTGCCGTTTTTCCGACGGCGGTTGGACCCGCCAGAATCACCGGACTCATCGGGCAGGCGTCGATTCCGAACCCGGCGATTCCGTACTATTGCTGTTCGGGTTCACCGACCAGGAAAGAATGACCAATAGTCCAACTCCGATGCAAATGGCGCTATCGGCCACATTAAACGCGGGAAAACCAAGTTCGCCGCCACCCCGTGGATGAATGTGAAAATAGAGGAAATCGATGACGTGCTGGCGCTGCGGCAGGATTCGATCCAATAGATTCCCGGCAATCCCACCCAATAGCAGCCCAATGGCGATTTGACCCTGAATTCGCTGAATCTCGAAATGCTGGCGAAATCGCCACAAAGCCACCAAAGCTCCAAACGAAATGACGGCCAGGATACCATTGTTATGGCGGAACATCGAAAATGCCGCCCCCGTGTTCTGCCAGTGCACAAACTTGAAGAAACCATCCACCACCAGACGCTCTTCATTCGGTCCCAAGAGCTTCAGAACAATCAGCTTGGTCAACTGGTCCGTCAGAAAGACGGCTCCAGCCAACCGACTGATACGCTGGGTCGACGTGAGCGAAAGTGGAAAAAGCGACACCATTTACGCACTAGAGTAACTCGGAGGCCCCAATCGTCCAAGCCTTCCAAATTGCAGCTTTTCTTTCTACCTGAACAATTTATGCATAACCTGTTGAAGCAAAGCAACATCGGTAGGGCGAGACTCCGTCGAGCCGGAGGCGGTCCGAACCGCGCCACGCTGCAACGCTCCCCGCCTTTCCAAGCGCCGAAGGTCCAATTCCATACCAGCCTGGGCCAACCGCCCAGGAATCCCGTCCCCAATGATCGGAGGGCTGACGGAGGGCTGAAAGCCCGCCCCCGTAGCGCAGGCTTTCCAGCCTGCCGTACCGCAGGTCTCCAGACCTGCCCGGCGGTCCGAACCACGCCAGCTGACAATCGGTCAACACCTGTACCATCAACAATGGCCCTGCCTTTCGTAGTCGCCGCTCGTAAGGCGGCGCGAACTCTATGCTGCTGAAACCCGTTTTCGGGCAGATCGGCGGGTTTGATGGCCTTCGGGATTGGAGATCAGGCGATAAGCCTTTGGGATGACTATTGGGTTCCGGTCTGTTTTCCCGCCTGGCTGTTTAGAAACGGGTTCTGGCCTCGTAGGATCAGCGTTGCTCCACGAGCGTCGCCTACAGTTGGGGCTGCGAATACTATGGCGGCGCTGAAAATGTCTGATGACAAAGACTTGATTCCTGGTTGAGATTTTAATCAGTGGGGCAACCGGCGAATCGGTCACCCCCTTTTTCGGATTGTGTTAGAGTCGGATGACGGCAAAAAGAACCTCGGCTATGGAACAATTCCAGATTCTCCGGTCATTTTGCCTCCTGGCGATACTCTGCGGTGCCGTTGCCTGCGTGTCTGAGACAGCGATCGTCGCGAACGGTGCGTGGCCACGCTCGGATTCGCAAACATCTACCAAGGTGTCACGACGCCACCGATCGCGTACAAATCTCGAACGCCGCGACGGCTAACCCGGTCATATTTCACTCCTACTACCTACACCGATCGGCAACAACTTTAGCACATGGATTTCAACCAAGATCATGGGCCGAGTGGAGACTTCGATTATAGGAAGAGTAA
>CAILNN010000345.1 GCA_903835555.1 uncultured Verrucomicrobiota bacterium | reverse complement strand
TCAACTAGTTATAAATCGACTATGGGCGCGGGAATAAAGGCAGTTATTGGGTCGCGGTTGCAAGATAACTTGACGAGGGTCTCGCGAATTGGCCGGGGCTTTTTGGGGGATGGTTCCCGTTTTGATCTGAGGCGCGCAGGAGCTCGTCCCTCCCGCGACTTCGGCCCTCCGTTGGAGGGCCGTAATTTGCTTGGTTACGGGGTCGGCTTTGGGCGGGAGCGGTAGCGGTCGTAGAGGCGGGTGTGGCGGGAGGATAGATCGACTTCCTGACCGGCGATCCACATGCGTCGGACGCGGGTCTTGGGATCAAGCACATCACCGTCGGTGATGATAAGGGTGGCGTCCTTGCCGGGCTCGATGGAGCCGAGGCTGTCTTTCAAACCAAACAGGGTGGCGGGGTACAGGGTCAGGCCTTTAAGCGCTTCTTCGGTGGATAAACCAAAGGCAACGGCCTGACCGGCGTCGTAGGGCAGATTTCGGACGAAGCTGGCGGTTCCCTTGCCATCGCCAAAGATCACGGTCACCCCCGCCTTTTGAAGGACCGAAGGCATGGCGTACTGAACGTCGTAGGAGTCGGTGTCACGTCGTGGCAGGGTGAATTCGTGGGTGTAAATCAGGGGCACCCGATTGGTGGCCAGACTGTCTGCGCACCGGGCAGCTTCCAATCCACCGACGATCGCCCCGTGGAACTTTCGCTTCACCAGCCATTCGACAGCGCTGCGGATTTGAGCGGCATCGTCGGCGTGGACGAGGACAGGGACTTCACCGCGCAAGACCGGGGCCATGGCTTCCCATGCGGGTATGGTGGCGAATGCCGGGTCGTTGGTATGGGCGGCGGCTGACTTGGCGTAGGCCTCGGCCTGGTTGAAGTACTCATCGATCTCGCGCACCTGGGCTGACCGTTCCTTGAGCTGGTCCTCGACCGATTTCCAGCCGTCGCCACGAGCGGACTTGGGGGCCAAATCGAGGCGGAAGGAGGGCCAGTAGACATGCAGGGCGGCGAGGCGGCGGATGGCCAGGTGTTCGGTGGTCCAGCCGCTCAATTGGATGACCGATGAATAACCGGCGATCGACGCTCCGGCGGGAACCACCTCGGCGTGGGTGATCCCATTAGCCCGGGTGACGGGCAGCACTTCGGAGTCGGGATTGACCGCCTGCCAGGCCTGGGCTTCGGGGAGGAATTCACCGACTTCAGAAGTGTCGATGGTGGCCCGCACGGAATCGATCTCGATCAATCCCAGGGTGGTGGCGGTGGCGAATAAGCCGGGATAAAGGTGGAGACCGGACGCATCGAACAAGGTCGCTCCTGATTGAGGGGCATTGGTGCCCACCGATATGATGTGACCGGCATGAACGGCGACGATGCCGTTGGTCACGGTCGGGCCGACAACCGGATGGACAACGGCACCGGTGATGGCCCAATCGGATGTATCGGCGATCAAGGAAGCCGACGCCGTGGAGAGAGCCAGAGCGGACCACCCGCAACGAATGAATTGCTGGAATTTCACGAGTAAAGGGAGTTAATGGGTGGCAACTTCCACATCGAAGCAGTCGATAATCTGGTAATCGTGCTCTTGTTCCAGGGACACCCGGTAGAAGCGGTCTTCACCGGCGCTGGTGGCTGGCTTGGCGGCGGGACCACCGGCATCTTCGCCCGCCAGTTTACGCGCTTTGGCGACCAAGGCCGACCGCTCGTCGGTCAGGTCTTTGACGCGTTGAACCTCGCGACTGAGGTCAAAGTAACGAATGCCATCGATCCAGGTTTGCAGACAGAGCGACGAGGCATCGAGCGGACTGCCGCTCCAGATGGCGAAGTCGGCGTCCTTGCCCGGCTCCAATGAACCGACCCATCGATCAATTCCCAACTGCTTGGCGGGATTGAGAGTGACGAACTTGAGCGCTTCTTCGGGAGGTGTGCCGCCGTAGTGAACGGCCTTGGCGGCCTCCAAATTGAGGCGTCGGGCATGGTCGCTGGAATCGGAATTGAAACTGACCAGAACACCGCGATCGCGCATCAAACTGCCGGCATACGGGATGGCATCGATGACTTCATATTTGTAGGCCCACCAATCGGCAAAGGAGCTCGCTCCGGCACCGTGCCTGGCGATTTCATCGGCCACTTTATAGCCTTCCAAGATGTGTTGCAGTGTGCCCACGCGAATCCCGAAGGATTCCATGGTCCGAAGGAACGCGAGGATTTCGTCCTGACGGTAGCTATGGCAGTGGATCAGGCGTTTGCCTTCGAGGATTTCGCCCAAGGCCTCCAGTTCGAGGTCGCGTCGCGGCTCGGGTCCGCCTTTGGCATTAAACGCTTTCCATGCGGCGAGGTATTGACGCGCGGCGGTGAAGCGATTGGCGTAGAAGACGGGAACACCCAAGCGGGACTGCGGGAAGCGGGTGGTGTGGCGTTCGCCCCAATTGGACTGTTTGACGTTTTCGCCGAGGGCGAACTTGATGCCTTCCGGTGCCCCCTTGAGCTTGAGTTCATCGGGGCCGACTCCTTCGCGCAATTTAATCACGCAGTTCTGGCCACCGATCGGATTGGCGGAGCCGTGCAGGAGATTGGCAATGGTGAGTCCACCGGCCAGTTGCTCATGGATGGTCGCGGCTTCCGAATTCACCACATCGCCGATGCGGCACATGGCGGTGGATGGCAGGGTCGCCTCGTTGACACCGCCCAGGATCATGGAATGACTATGGCAATCGATGATACCGGGGGATATTTGCAGTCCCGGCAGGTCGATTTGGCGGGTGCCGACGGGGATGGAGAATGAATTGGTGGAACCGAGAGCGACAATTTTTCCGCCAGAGACCAACAGGCTGGAGTTGGTCAGGATACCGGCGGGACCGCAGGTCCAGATGGTGACGGAGGTCAACAACAGCGTTTCAGGACGGTCATCGTCGGTCGGTCCGCGACGCGGGTCATGGGCCACCCGGTGGGCGGCCAGTTCGCGCAGTTCTTTCTTGGTGTCTGGCTCCTTCTTGGCGTCGGGCTTGGCAGCGGGTGCTGATTCCTTGCCAGCGACCTCTGCCTTGGCGGGCTGATTGGTCTTGGATGAATGGGTGTCCGGTGGTTGCAGGTACGGTTCACCGGCTACCCAGACCCCGACCACTTTGGCGTCGTCGGCAAAATAACCGGGTGCCGTGGTGAGCGTGAAATTGGCGAGCTTGCCGGGGGCAATCGAGCCCAGGCGATCGCCGACTCCGCAGAGGCTGGCGGGTTCGGAGGTCAGCGCGGCCACAGCGTCGGCTTCACTCAGGCCATGGTCGATGGCGGCTCGAAGGTGATTTCGAAACTCCTTACGATCGGAAAGCCCGTAGGTGGTCAGGGCGATCCGGGCGTGCAAGCGCTTGAGCAGGGCGGGATTCTCGGGGGCCCAATCCCAGGCGCGCAAGCGGTCGAGCTCGACTTCGTCCCAGACCTCGGCTGAGGGAAACTTGGGCAGGGCGGGGAAATCGACGGGAACGATCCAGGGGATGCCGCGTTCGACCAAGCGGGCGACCAAGTCTGGCCGTCGCCACTCGGTACCGGCGGCGACGAATTGCAGCGAGAACCCCAGCTCAGGTTGCAACTGTCCAATCCGGGATTCCATCAAGACCGAACCAGCCTCAACAACAGTTGGAGCGCCATTGGTGAGCAACGGGGCCATCGATTTCAACGACGTATTGGCGGTCCGATCGGGCAAACCCGAGACCGAACCGGACGGATTGGTCTTGAGAGCGTGGCGGGCATCCAGAGCGGTCTGGCGAACAACGGTCACGACTCCCATCAGCGAGCCGGGATAGGCGGAATCCGGTTGGGTTTCCAAGGCTACCTGCCCGTCGGTATCGGCGCGAATCAGGCTCTCGCTGGCCTTGCGATCGCCCAATTGAAAGAGGGACGACCAACCGCGATAGATGCCGGTGCCGGGTGAGAAATTGGCGGCGGTAAACCCTTGATCGCGGAGGTCCTCGAGCACCTTGGTAGGAGGCACGTAGGTTTCGGAAACGTGGCGTTCCGGAGTGACGCTGGGCAGTCGGTCTCCGAGAGCAGAGGTTCCGGCCGGGCGGTCAGCGGTGGAAACACCGAAATAGGGACCGCCGGAAGCCGTCAGGTCGGCTCCGGCCTGCCGATGGTCGCGATGCCGTTCGGCGAGGGTTTGGTTGGCACCGCCCAGGACGACTCGCGGTTCGATAAACCCCGGGTAAATCACTTGCCCGACACAATTCCACACCCGGGCATCGGCGGGAATGGTAAGGTCGGTGCCCACGGCGGTGATCAAACCGTCGCGGAACAGGATGGTGGCGTTGGTGACCACCGAATCGGCGTTCATCCAGACGGTGCCGCCGACCAGGGCATGGGATGACGGAGGAAGTGGGCGGAATCCGGGAGGACGCAGCTCGGCGGCGGTCGCGGTCCCGACGGCCTCGGACGCCAGAAAGAAAGCTGCGGTCAACGCAGGAAAAAGGAGAAGTCGACCAGTCACGAAATAGGACGTTATGCAGGAAGCGGGGATTGTCGAGCCAAGGGTTGGGCCGATTTTGGTGTCCGGGCCATCCTTCGCAGATGGATAGAATCTCATTCCATTGATGCACCGCCGCTGAAATCACGAAATCGGGGCACGCTAATGCGCCAAGACGCAAAGGAAAGAAGATACCACACGCGGGCTAATGACGGGACAGTTTGGAATGTCGCTTGGGATCGGTGCACCGGACCGGTGGTGGGCTCAAGTTCTGTAGCGACTTGTCTGGTTTTGGGGCCAGAGCGGTAGAGGACTACCGCAGTCCACGACGCTGCCGCGCATTCCAAACCCGCCTCTTCTTTGCGTCTTCGCGTGCCCTAAATACAAAAGCCGGGCTAAGGCGTTGGGCGATCCGTCATCCATTCTACCGAAAGCAGGGTGCTCTTGATAGGTGGGTGGAGAACCAACTTGAGCTCGACAGCGGTCGCTGGCCGCTTAGGCTCCCTCCCCTTTTATGAATCGCACCCCCCATGTGGCCGTCGTTGGTGCCACCGGTGCCGTTGGCATCGAAATGATCAGGACATTGGAGCAACGTCAATTCCCGGTAGGGAAACTGACCTTGCTCGCTTCCGCCCGTTCGGTGGGGAAACGGCTGACGTTCCGAGGTGAAGAGATCGTGGTCCAAGAGTTGACCACCGAGTCATTCCACGGGATCGATTTGGCGTTGTTCAGCGCCGGTGGGTCTATTTCCCGCGATTTCGCCCCGGCAGCGGTCAAGGCCGGTTGCGTGGTGGTCGACAACTCCTCGTATTTCCGAATGGACCCGACGGTGCCGCTGGTCATCCCGGAGATCAACGCCGGGGACGCTCTCAAGCATCAGGGGATCATTGCCAATCCCAATTGCACGACGGCCATCACGCTGATGGCCTTGTATCCCCTGCACAAGGCGTTTGGGGTCACCCGATTGGTGGCGTCCAGCTACCAGGCGGTATCGGGCACGGGGGCCAAGGCGATTGAAGAACTGGAGCGGCAGGTGCGACAAATCGCAGCGGGAGAACCGGTCACCCGGGAAGTCTATCCGCATCAGATCGCGTTCAATGTCCTGCCCCAGGTCGATTCCTTCCTCCCGACGGGCTACACCAAGGAGGAGATGAAGATGCAGAACGAGGGACGGAAGATCATGCACCTCCCTGCCCTGCGGGCGTCGGTGACCTGTGTCCGGGTCCCGGTTTACCGGGCTCATTCGGTGGCCGTGAGTGCGGAATTTGAGCGTCCGGTTTCTCTGGAGGCGGCGAGGGCCGCTTGGGCGGCTGCGCCCGGCTTGGACATTGTGGATGAACCGGCCCAATCCAAATACCCACTGCCACTGGCGGTATCCGGAAAAGACAATTGTGCTGCCGGACGTCTGCGACTGGATTGTGCTTTGGACAATGGCCTGAGCTTCTGGGTGGCTGGGGATCAGTTGCTGAAGGGCGCGGCGCTGAACGCGGTGCAGATTGCGGAAGTGTTGCTGGCTTAGGGAGGGAGGGCTGTTGGCGATTCGGTATTGGGCAGTTGGGAGTTGGGGTCCGAGGTCGAACGAAATGGTTCGGACTTATATATAGCGCCAACACCTGTTTCAGTTATCCAAGAAACGGTGACAATGCGAATCCTGAGCTGAGGATGGAGTAAAGGCCCTCGCGGCTGGGTGTCGCTGCCATTTGAGAATTGTTGCCAATGGGACCTTCGTCGGTTTAGACTGCGATGGTGGTAACCGATGTGCTTCAGGAAAACTGCGAGGCAACGATGCTTGCCCGTGCGTTTGACGCCGGGAAGGGAGACCTGCCCGAAGCTGCCGCTAGAGTTATCCTCCAGGCGCGCCTGCCGGCCGAAGATATGCAACGCATGGTTCAACTTGGTGAGCGAGCGCAGTCAGGCTCTTTGACTCCGGCTGAGCGCCGCGAAGCGGAAGCCTACGACCGTGTTGGACTCCTCATTGAATTATTGCAGTCGAAGGCTCGCATTTCCTTGAAACAAAATTCCTGAAGACCGGATGGACCACCGCCTTCGCGGCTCGATTCGCCTGCGTGCCAACAGTCGATGCGAATATTGCGGTTTTCCGGAAGTTTTCAGTCGACGGCCGTTTCACTGCGACCATGTCGTTGCGCAGCAGCATGGCGGAGAAACGTACTTCAGCAATCTGGCTTGGTCGTGTAACCACTGTAACCTCCACAAGGGCCCGAATCTTAGCAGTGTTGATCCCGAGTCGCGTAAAACCGTCCGGCTCTTCAATCCCAGAATCGACCGCTGGGATGAGCATTTCTATTGGAGAGGAGCGCACCTGGTCGGCAAGACGCCGATCGGACGAGCCACCGCCTCTCTCCTCTGCGCAAACGACCCGATGGTAGTGGTAACCCGCGCTCAACTGATGGAGGAGGGAGCTGCCGCCGATAGAATCCGATAGCGGCGATCCGGGCGTATCTCACTCCAGCAAGGGTGTTTCCCGGTTTGATTCTAGCCAAGTGGCAGAGATTAAGACCCGCTACACCGCCGCCCGCCGGGATGCTTGAGAGCCATGCGATGAAGGGTCATGACCTGCTCGACGGTGAGGAAAACAGGTTCGATCATTGGCTAAGCTTGTCCATCACATCGGCGTGGCGATCAAAAATTTGCTTTGCCGATTCTTCAAAGGTTCTGGGATTCATCGTGCTCACGGCTTGCAATAACTTCACTTCTGCGATGACGTCAATCACTTTGGCCCGCTCATCAGGCGGGAGCGCCTTGATTTGTTCAATGACGATTCGAGCTGTCACGGTGGTGACAATACCTCATCCGACGGTGTAACGGAAGCGCGATTCCGGCTCCCCAATTGGGGTGGTGTGGCTTATGGAATACTCGCGGCAGATTGAGATTTCGTTCGAATGGTGCGTCCATAAAATCGTGAGCCAAAACGCGTTGCACTGGAAACACATGCATCGGTGGTCAACTCAATGACCGGATTGGGATTGTATTCACTCAATTCGTCTAAATCGACTCAACCCGCCTCGATGGGTCGCATGAATGCTTAAGCACATCCAGCTCAAGTCCTTTCAGGATGGCCGGAAAAGCCTCAAACTTTAGCTGACAATGCGACATGAACTCCGAGCATGTTTCGTCGAGGTTGTTGAACGTGACCTGCTCCCAGCCTGAACCAATACCAATCTCATTGCCGTAGTTTAACCCGAACCCGATGCAATTTGCATACAGAACTGGCGGATGTTGATGATCAATCCACTCACCCGTCCAGATGTTATGAAAATAGTCTACTTCTGGTTCCCATCGACCGAATTCAAATCTCGTCTTCACGATCCATCCGCAACAAGGCATTGAGAATATAATATCGCTTTTCCCGTCCTTCGAATCTGGAGGAAGACACTGATTTCCGAATGAATACGCGAAATGTCTCTTGATAGCGCATTTTAATTGGCGTCGAGCGCGAATTTCCCGGCGCTACTTAATTCTTCGATCTTAAGTGCACGACTTGAAGATTCGGGTGAGGGATAATAGCGGACAGATTCCTCACGTTGTATCAGCAACGCGCCGGCGCCTTCAAGTGAAATGTCTAGAGATTGTGCCAATGATGAGTTCGAGTGTCGCTTTTTTAGAAGTGCATCTATTAAGATCATTCCGTTACCCGGTTCCAAATCACTGATAAATCGTGATGTTATAAATGGCGAACCGTGGCACCAGCGAAACCGGGGAAAGCAACTTCCAATTTCGGTCCGAGCCGCTGCCCGTTCCCATTCATAGACGCGATTTTCAAACTCTTGTTTAGCATCAACGAATGTCATAATCCGAATATTTAAATTCCACCTATAAACTATATCGGTAAAGCGAGTCCAATCTATAGTTCGGGGTGGAAATCATCTGAACACACCATTGGGTGAAGGGATGTACACCAAGCTGTCGAGAGTCTTGCTTATTGGAGTCGGTGATAGTGCAGCGTTCGAACCGCCACGCGGGGCAGGCGCGGAATAGATTGCGGGGCGGCGGTGGTTCGGACCGCCAGGCAGGTCTGGAGACCTGCGGTACAGCAGGCTGGAAAGCCTGCGCTACGGGGCTGCGTCTGGAGAGGCATGACGCCTGCCCTTCGCATCGACGCGATGAATGAGGGGTGTGCGGTGATTTCCTGCGGCACGCCATTGGGAGTCGCGCAGAACTCCGATAGAAGGTGGGGAAGTCGACCGTGGCCATGTGCTTTCCAGAACGCGCGAAAGTCGTTTCAGACGCACAGCCTGCGGCAATCCAGTGTCTCGCCTTGTGACGGCGTGCCCTGAGATTTTGGAATCGTGGCATGGCTGGGGTGTTTTTTGCCGTCATTGGGCACAAACGCAATCTGAAAACGGCATGGGTTTTATTTCGCCCCTTCAGGGCTCGGGAAATTGGGGCCCTTTAACCCAGGACGTTGTCCTGGGCTGTCTCATGACCCCCCTTTTGGGGCTGGGGGCAAATGAATGGGATATTTGCGGGGCCTGCGTGCGACAGGGGGAAAGCGGCGGGACGCCGCTTCCACTCTATGGCTGCTTAACTCTCCTTTGTTCAGTTTTCGTGGCAGGTTTTCGGTTCCAATCAATATTGGCCCACGAATAACCCAACTTCATGCCAGCGGCATGAGAGCTAATAGCCGGTGGTTGAGCGCAGCGACACCACCGGGTCACGATTAGGCAATGTTCGGCATCCCGGCGGGATGCCAGCCACAACGGGACTCTATCGACGTGATATCAGTCGAGTTCCGTGCGGATGTTTATGAAGAGTTCGCCATTCACGTCGGGGAATGGCAACGTCCGGCTGGCACCCCTGCCAGGGTGCCTTCGGTTCCTGTCGCGTTGATACGGTGGTGTCGCTACGCTCAGCCACCGGCTCGCCGAATACCCCGGCTACGCAAAGACTTGATCGCGGCGCTTTAACAATCCTGTAAACCGCGCCGTGACAGTAAATCCGGCAAGGTGCCGGACTGCGCCAGCGCGAGCACTGCATCCAAGGCTTGCCGGCCACTATTTTGCGTTGCCTGCGTTTGGGCGATGGTTTGGCTTTGCGCTTGTTGTACGGCGGCAAGGAGGGCCTGCCCATCGCGGCGTTCGTGGTCAAGAAGGTCTCGAAGGGCGGGCGAGGGCATAGGATTTCAGTGGGAAAAGTCGATACACCGAAACCTGGGGTTTAGTCGAGCAGGAGTCCGGGGAAAATGAAAGAGTCTGCATTGCCAGCCTGTTTCCGGTCCGATCGGATAGTGGCGATACAATCCTCAGGGATCGATATTCCGATCAACCTCCTCCGTCGGCTCCATCGGGTCAGGTGCGACTTGAGTCTTTGCATTATGGCGGGCGGATAAGCGGCGAGACGCCGCTTCTACTTTTGGTTGGAAAAGCTTTTATGGCGGACGGAATGGGGTTGACGTTTCGAACCGGTCAGATTCAATCCCGGGATGGCCGCGCCCTCCAAAGAAGTCGACGCCTATATTGAACAGGCTGCGGAATTCGCCGGCCCCCTGCTCCGCCACTGGCGCGACTTAATCCACCGGGAATGTCCCGACGCCGAGGAGACCACCAAGTGGGGCATGCCATTCTTCACCCGTAAGGCGCTGCTCTCCAATATGGCCGCTTTCAAGGGCCACTGCGCCTTCGGATTCTGGCATGGTGCTGAAGTCGCCGCAGCCGCCGGCTTCAAACCCGAGGACGAAGCGATGGGCCTTCTCGGACGCGTGACGAGCCTCGCCGATTTTCCGCCGGACAAAGTCATCTCTCGACTCATCCGCGAAGCGGTCATCCTCGACGACGCGGGGTACAAGAAATCGTCGCGCCCGGTGAAGCCAAAGCCCGCACTAGTTGTCCCCGACGACCTCGCCGCCGCCCTGAAAACGAACGCCAAAGCGCGCGCCGCATTCGAAGCCTTTCCCCCGAGTCACCAACGCGAGTACGTGGAATGGATCACCGAAGCCAAGCGGGAGGAAACCCGTCATAGGCGTCTGGCTCAAGCGGTGGAGCAATTGGCTGAATGTAAATCGCGCTACGCGAAGTATGCCAATTGTTGAGGTGCCCCTCGGTTTTCGAGGGCAGGTGAGAGATCATTTTCGGGTGGGCATGGGGCGGGCTTTCAGCCCTTCCGATAATTGGGGACGGATTTCCTGGGCCACTGGCCCAGACTGGTATGGGATCGCGCCTTTGGCGCTTGGAAAAGCGGGGGCGGCGTGGTTCGGACCGCCGGTGGCTCGACGGAATCTTGCCCTACCGATGTTGCTTTTCTACAGGGGGTTACGCTTGAATTATTGGAGGTGGTGGAAAGCCAATGATTTGGTTTTTGGCTTGATCACGACGACCTTTAGCGTAGGCCGTGAACACTCGGGAAATTTCGTCGCGAACGCGGCGGAAGACCGCAAGCTTCTCGTCTTCGGTCCCCGTCGCATGCGCAGGGTCGTCAAAACCCCAATGGTGCCGATTTAACTGTCCGGGAAACAACGGACAGGCTTGGTCCGCATTACCACAAACGGTGATGACGGTTTCCACTGGCTGGCCCAGGAAATTGTTCATGTGCTTGGAACGATGACCGGAAATATCAATGCCGATCTCCTTCATGACCTGAATGGCGAGCGGGTGGACATATCTGGCGCTGGATGCCGAATGGGAAAAGACCTCCTTCACGCCGCAACAGCGCAACTTCGCCTTGCTCGCCGCGAGTCTGGAGAATGGTTGCGGCTATTGCACCGCCGCCCACAGCACGATCGCCAAGGCGTTTCAAAAAGTTACCGGCGAAACCGTTGCCGCCATCCGCGCGGGCCAACCGACCGGTGATCAAAAGACGGATGCGCTGATCGCCCTGGTTCGCGAGCTCGTTGCGGAGCGTGGCCACGCGAAGCGTGAGACGATTGACGCGTTTCTAGCCGCTGGATTCACCAAGACCCAAGTGATGGAACTCTTGATGCCCATCGCGCTCAAGACCATCAGCAACTACCTCGACCATATCAATCCCGCACCGCTCGACGCCGCGTTTGCGTCCGAGAAGTAATCCAGCACCACCCTTCAAGAGCACCACCGAGATGAAAACCCTAACGACCACCCAAGAGCTGAAGTCGGCGCGCCACTACTATCGCGGCGAAAAAATTCTGAAGCCCGCGCTGGAAGTCATGGATGCCGCGACAGCGGAACTCGAGGCGAACGCCGCTGCGAGCCGTGCGCTGAAGCCTGGCGAGGTCGCGCCGGATTTCATCCTGCCCCATGTGGACGGGCGCAGCGTGCGGCTCTACTCGGAACTGGAGCGCGGCCCGGTGGTGCTGGTGTTTTATCGCGGCGGCTGGTGCCCGTATTGCAACATCCATCTGCGCGGCTTTCAGAAGCTCCTTTCGGAGTTTGAAGCGGCGGACGCGCAGGTGATCGCGATTTCACCGCAATTGCCGGACCAATCGTTGACCACGCAGGAAAAGGACGAACTCGCGTTCCTGGTTTTAAGCGATGTCGGCTTGCACACGGCTCACGCGTTCGGCGTCGCCTTTGAATTGCCAAAGGCATTGCTCAATCTTTATGTGGAGGGTGGTCAGTCATCTCAATGGTAACACAAACCATCACCGAGCGCTATCAGCACGCTGGCGTCTAGCAGCGTGATCATGGCCGATTTGGATGGGTCGCCCGTCGAAGCTCCTCTTCCTCCAACTCATCCCGGATGGCATCCACGTGAGCCAACGTAGTGGGGGGACAACCGGGCACCTTTCGAATGCGAAGGATGACAAAGGGTCCGATCTCGAACCGGGCAGGATCAGAATTCTCCATGTCTGGTACCGGCCGAATTTCCAGACGGAGGGCGCTTTCGATAATCACCTTGAGGGTCGTCTTTCGACGGGCAGCGAGCATCTTGGCCTCCATCAGAAGGTCATAGGGAAGAACCAAGGTCGTATTCACAATATGGTTCAGCGTATGGTTGTACGGCTGTGTGTTGGTCCAATCGTCGAGAACGGATGGTTTTGGGAGTTGAGAACATTGCCCGCGCGCATACTTTCCGGTAAAGTATGCGCATGAAGGAACGAATCACGGTCACATTGGAAAGGGGCTTGGTCCTGAAGGCGAAGCAGTTGGCGCATCAACGGGGGACGAGTCTTTCCGGTTTGGTGGAGACTTCACTGCAGGCTTCATTGGTCACCAAGAAGGTGTCGGCGGGTTCCTTTGTGGAACGTTGGGCAGGCAAGTTTTCAGTTCGGGAAGACGAGTCCAATGATCCACGTCTCAAGGCGTTGAAGTTCAAGTACAACCTCCCATGAAGGTCCTCGTCGACACCGACATCCTCCTGGATGTCGCTCTCGGTCGAACTGAATTCTTTGACGATTCTGCGGCGGTTTTAATTTGGGCAGAATCCCATCCCGGACAGGCCTCGGTCGCCTGGCACAGCTTTTCAAACATCGCCTACCTTTTGAAATCGGATGCCCGAGGCTTCATCGAGGACCTACTTCATTTCGTTGAGGTCGCTCCCGTTCGAACCCACGAGTTGCGACTGGCGTTGGGGTCGCCAATGACCGATCTAGAGGATGCCATGCAAGTGGCATCCGCCATCTCCTTTGGCGCTCGCCATGTGATCACCCGCAACCTGAAGGACTATCGAGGCTCGGCGGTGCCGGCCATAAAACCGAAGGCATTCCTGGCCTTGGTTACTTGATCCCGAGCCGGCGAACATGCAAGCTGCCAAAACACACCTCTCCCGCTTGGTCGAACAGGCCATTGCCGGCGAAGAAATTGTGATTGCGCGCGCCGGCAAACCGCTCGTGCGGCTGACGCCGTTCGTTCAAGATCAAAGTCCTCGAACCTTGGGCCTCTTGCGGGGACAAATTCGGGAGGCTTCGGATTGCTGGGAGACCGATCCAGCGATGGAGGCCGCATTTGAGGAGGGAACTCTCCTACCGATGGAACGGTAAGAGTACAACTCTCGGCGCATTTCACATTGAAACTCCTACTCGATACCCATGCGCTCCTTTGGACTTTGCACGCCCCGGAGCGGCTGGCCGACAGTTGTCCTTCCTGTCGATTGCCCAGTGTTTTGCCCGAAGGCAGTCCCGACTTCCTCAATAGCCGCTCCTGTTTGCGCTCCCGCCGATCCGCCGCTTCTGCTTCACACAGCTGCACCAGCAGTTTACGATATGGCCCTCGCAGCAGTTCACGGAATGCACTTCCTGCTGACCTGGAATTGCACCCACATCACAGACCTCTGTCGGGTATGCTCCCTCCTCGCCCTGGCGCATTTTAGGCGCAACAAACTGCAAGCTGTTTCGGAAACACGACACTAGTTGAAGTACATCGCCGACGATTGCGATCATTCGAGAATTCGATCGTTTGGTTCAGGCTCAACCGTCGGAGTCTTGGCAAGGATGGCGTCGATATCGACCTTGCTGCCGCGTTCGGCACGCTCGTTCAAATAGCGTTCCGCATCGATAGCGGAGAGCTTCTCGGCGAGCGCACTACTGACCAGTTGATTGACGGAAATTCCCTCGTCGCGGGCCAAACGCTTGGCGTGCTGATGAATGGACTTAGGAAGTCGAACGCTCAGTGTGCTCATAGGCTTGTGGATCGAATCAGTGCGAGAAGTTGTGGTGGTGTGATGACACGGACGCCCAAAGAAGAACCCTCATTGAAGTCGGCTGTGTTGAACGTGACGAGGTAATCCGCGCCGGACGCGACTGCTGCCTCTAACACCATGTCGTCCTTGGGGTCGCGGAGCAGCGGTCGCCACAGAAAATGGACTTTGTGTTGGCTGGAAACGGACACGAACCAGTCAAGAAACCCGGTAATCTCCGCCGTCGAGAGATGGGGCAAAAGTCCGGGACGACTGGCGACATCGTCATATTCGAAGACCAGCGGGCCGGTCACAGCGGATCGAAGTACGCCTGCACGCACGAACCCGAGGAGCCGAAAAGACGCGCCCTCCAAAGACCTAAGGCCTGAAATAATGACGTTGGTATCGAACACGGCGACCACTTTGGTACTGTGGGTGATACCAATCAATAGTCAATGGCACAAGCAGTGGCCTTACGTGGCGTGCCTGCTTGGACGTGAAATAGCCTTGCTGCCCTTCGGCAATCGCGAAGAGCACGTCGGCTGCGGTCTTGGCTGCACCGAACACTGCACGAATATACAAGCGGTTTGTATATACGTGCAAGCCTCGGGTGGTTCGCGGTATCGCTGAATCTCGGGCTCAAACTTCCGTGGAGAGTCGGATTTGCAGGGGCAGAACGAAGACCGACCGCACTATTTCTTGAAGATTCCCCCCCCGGTTCGCGTTCACTTTACTGCACTTTTACTGCAATCAGTCGCAAGTGCTTGATAATCAATGGAGCGAGTGAAGGGAATCGAACCCTCGTGATTATTACCAACGATGATTCCTGCGGAAATCTCACAGATCACCCCTGAAAACTCGGTGAAATACCAAGATTCGGCACCACTCTTTGTCACGATCGAACACTCCCGACCACGGCAAACCTTTGGGAACCACTCTCAGCGGTTTGCCACCAAGTCCGAGAGCCGGAGTTTGATTGTTTCACAAATCAGGCCTACAGCATCGTCGAGGCCCGGGATGCGGGTGCCATCAGCCGAGAGACCATTCTCGACCTGTTCCGGCGCGGTGAGGTGCTGCCGGAGGGACGGACGAAGCAGGAGGAGGAAAAGTTGATTCGAATGGTGCCGGGACCGGCAGTCAGCGGACCTGGTCAACCCAGGATGTAACGACCCGACTTCTGTGAGCCGACTCTGCGCAACAGTCTCGCGTCGAGCAGTGGCTTCATGAGTTTCGCCGCGGCCTGCTTGGAGACACCGATGGCTTCCCAGATTTCCTTCGGCGTCATGCTCTGGCGTTCCCGCAGCAGTTGCAGGAGTTGCTCCTGCTTGGGGCGCAGGACAATTTTCTCCGCACCGGATTTCGCGGTGAGGCGCTGGATCCGCAGCCAGACTTTCTCCAAGGTCAACCGGAGTCCCTCGGCCGTGTATTCGAGCCAACCCGTCAGGTTGCCGCCTTGCGCACGCACGGCTTGCAGGCCGGCGTAGTAACGCGGACGATCCTCCCAATAGACTTCGTCAATCGAGAAGATGTGATGGGTATCGAAACCGCGGCGGTAGAGTTCCCACAAGGCGAGCATCCGCCCGGTGCGGCCGTTGCCGTCGGCAAACGGGTGGATGTCCTCGAACTGAAAATGAACGATGGCCGAGGACAGAACAGGCGACCAATTCGGCGCCTCCTTGTTCCACCAGTCGAGCAACTCGCGCATGAGGCCGGACACCTGTTCCGGTGGTGGAGGTACATGTCGGCCCACTCGCACCATGATGCTCCGATAACGCCCGGCGTCTCCCTGATCCATGACGCCGCCAGCAATGATCGAGTGCAGTTTGAGAACGTGCTCGTGGGTGATCGTTTTCGCCCCGAAATTCTTCTCCATATAGCGCAGACCGGCGAAATAGTTGAGAACCTCGCGCTGGGAACGCTGGGCGACGGCGGCCAGCGGGCGGCCTTCCTCCAACTCCCGCACCTGTTCCAAGGTGAGTGGATTGCCTTCGATGGCGGTTGAACTGTGCGTGTTGCGGACCCGGGCATCCTTTTGCAGCGCGGGAATCCACGCCACCTGCACCGTGGCCGCCGCGATGCGCTCCCGCAGGGCAGCAATCGTCTCGACGGTCTGCAACAACCTGGCCGTCACGCTGAACTCGGGCTCAAACGCCATGCCCGGCAGGATAGTGATGAGTCAACTGTGAGTCAACTTATTGGTCACAGATCGCCAGGGGAATGGAAGCCGCGCTTTCCGAGCGATTCCGCGTCTCGGATTCGCGTTCACAATCACTTGCACTTTACTTGCACTTCCTCGCAACCCGTTGATTGTCAATGGAGCGGGTGAAGGGAATCGAACCCTCGTTTCGATTCCGCTAGCAGAAAATTCGATTTCAGGCCGTTTATCTGCATTGTTGGACGTTGTTGACACCAATGGACGTTAGCAGTAGTGTTAGCAGCGTTATGGCAAGCGTTCACCGTCGTACTTCTTCCCCGTACTACCATGCGGCTTTCCGTGGTCCGGATGGTCGCCTAATCCTTCGGTCAACCAAGCAAACGGACCGCTCCAAAGCGCTTGCGGTCGCGTTGGAATTTGATCGGGCGGTTAAGCTGGCCAAGAGGGGTGAACTCGTGGAAGCCCAAGCCCGCGAAGTGATAAACGATATCATGAAGCGGGCGGACACCGGGGAAAAGATTCAGACGGTCGCAATCGGCCAGTTTTTCCGGGAATGGCTGTCCACCAAGGAAGCCCGCCGGGCCAAGAATACTTCCGTCCGCTATGAATCCGTTGTGGACCAATTCTTGGATTGCCTCGGAAATCGGGCTACCAAAGCGCTAACCACGTTGTCCGCTCGCGATATCGACGTTTTCCTAAACCTTCGGACCAAACAAGGAGTTGCCCCAAGAACCGCCGTGTTTGATGTGAAGGTAATTCGGTCCGCCTTGAATTCAGCCCGCCGGAAAGGACTGATAACCACGAATCCCGCCGAGGCTGTAGAACTGCCGGACGTGGTGGGAGTTGAACGGGGTACGTTTAACCCGGTAGAAATCGGGATGCTCATTTCAGCGGCAGAAGGGGAATGGAAGAGCTTGATTCTGTTTGCCTACTATACCGGAGCCCGGCTTTCCGATTGCTGCCGGGCAGAATGGGCCGGGATTGATTTGGTAGCAGGCACCTTCAACCATACCCAGGGAAAGACGGGCCAAAAAGTAACCGTACCGCTTCACCCGGACCTTTTAAGCCACTTGGAAACCCTTGCGGGAACCGATAAGCCCGGTCTGTTTATCATGCCGGGAATGGCAAACTTGAAATCCGGAGGTCGCCACGGACTAAGTGAAGGCTTTAAGCGAATCATGCGGAAAGCGGGCTTGGACCTTCAGACGGTCCAGG
>CAILNN010000344.1 GCA_903835555.1 uncultured Verrucomicrobiota bacterium | reverse complement strand
CGGTGCTCATCTTTTAATAGTATTCGATCGGATGGCGCTTGCAAGCAGGTGTGATCGTCGTTCATTTGGCCAGTGCCGACCTGAAAGTGGACAGATCGGCGGGTTCGAGGCCACCGGGATTGGAGCGTTGAATGAAAGCCTTTGGCGAAGTGGGTAGGGTTCCAGTCCATCGTCTCGCCTTGCTGCGCGGGAACAGGTTAAGGCCTCGTGGGATCAGCGTCGGCTCACGACGGACGGCTACGGGGTTTGGCCTGATTCCGGTCCCGTTGGCACGGCCTCCAGGCGCACCAGGGCTGCATCGCGATTGTCAGACCAGTTGCTGCCCCATTCGAGGAGGTAAAGCGCGCCGTCGGGGCCTAGTTTCAGACAGATGGGGCGCTTGAATTTGACGTCACCCATCACCGGTTTGAGCGTGCGGAGCCGTCCGGCGTCGTCCAGCCACGCCGCCTTGATCCAGCCGCGTTCCCAGTCGAATAAGAAGACCGCACCATCAAACTCAATGGGCAGCTTTCGAGGAGATTTCAGTGCAGCGTCGTAATGATAGACCGGACCGGCCATTGCCGAGCGTGCGCCGGAACCAACCTCCGGCCAGCGCGAAGAGGGCCCGGGCGAATACCAAAGGAATGCCGGCTGAGCAGGAGGAAGTTCGCGGAGCCCCGTGTTGTTGGGGGAATCATTGACCGGATGAATCGGATCGTACGCGTCACCATTGGTCCTGTCGGCGAAATCATACGCGTGGTAGGGCCGATTGTCGGCGCTGAAGTAGGGCCAGCCAAAGTTGCCGGATGATTTCGCAACGTTGAATTCATCAAACCCTGCCGGGCCCCGCAGCGGGTCGGGTCCCAAGGCGTCTGGTCCCACATCGCCCCACCAGAGCCAGCCCGTTTTCGGGTCGACACAAAAGCGAAACGGATTCCGGCACCCCATGACGTAAATTTCCGGGAGCGTTTTGGGCATGCCGGGAGGAAAGAGATTCCCGGACGGGATGGAATAGCTGCCATCGGGCTCGGGATGGATGCGGAGGATTTTTCCGCGAAAATCGGCGGTGTTGGCGGCGGTTCGTTCGGAATCATTCAGTTCGTGGCCAGGCCGACGATCGAGTGGCGCATAGCCATCCGACTTGTCGGCATAGGTATAGTCGCCGGTCGAGGCATAGAGATTGCCAACGGAATCAAAGCCAAGGCCGCCTCCCGAGTGGTTGGGCTTCGGGATGAGGGTCGGTATCCGCAAAAGGACCTTCTGCGAACTGAGATCGAGCGTCTGCCCGTCGAGGGTGAACCGGGAGACCCGGTTTTCCAGCACTCCGGGCGTCGAATGGAAAAGGAAAATCCATCCGTTGGTCGCAAAATCGGGATGCAATGCGAGGCCAAGAAGGCCATCTTCTGGACCGGTAAAAACGGGGAGCGTGCCAATGGTGATTGTCTCGTTCGAAATCGATTGGTAGACCTTTAAGGCTCCGCGTCGTTCGGCAATGTAAACGCTCCCATCGATGGCCAAATCCAGGGCGATGGGTTCGTGCAGATTGGTTGCCAACACGGTGCGCCGCAGCGCGCCGTCGGCATGACCGTTCAGGGTTATGAATAAACAGGACAGAGCGGCAACCAAGTGACAACCGAGGCGAGACACGGGACAAGTAGTAACGATCGACGCCTTAATACCCGCCCGCGCCCAGCTTGCCGGTGGCTGTGCCCTCGGCAATACCAGACGCCTCGGCTGCTTCGCGGCGACGGTATTCATCCATCATGGCAGCGGTGGCGGTGGCACCACAGCGGGACCCGCCCAAATCGCGGACTCGAATCAGTCCATCCAGATCGCGGACACCGCCGGCGGCCTTGACTTGGACACGCTCCGAAACGCTCGCGCGCATCAGGGCCAGGTCATGTTCGGTCGCTCCTTTGTAATTGTAGCTGCCGTCGGCTTGCTTGACGAAGCCGTAGCCGGAGGAGGTTTTGACCCAATCGGCTCCGGCCCGCTCACTTAGGTCACAGAGTTTGCGTTTGAAGTCATCGCTGGTCAGTCCGGCTCCGCCTTTGGTCAGGTAATCGTTTTCAAAAATCACTTTGACCTTTGCGCCGTGGCTGTGGGCCTCGTCACAAACCGCCTTCACATCCTGTTCGACATAGGCCCAATCGCCGCTCAAGGCTTTGCCTATGTTAATCACCATGTCGATCTCGGCGGCACCGTCTTGACAGGCGAGCGACGTCTCATACCGCTTCGATTCGGTGGCAGAATTGCCGTGAGGGAATCCGATGACAGCTCCGACCAGAACTCCGGTGCCTTGGAGCAATTCCGCCGCCCGTTTGACCGCATACGGTTTGATGCAGACCGAAGCGACCTGGTATTTCGCCGCCAATCGGCAGCCTTCGTCCAAGTCCTGATCGGTCATGGTCGGATGGAGCAGCGAATGGTCGATCATTTTGGCCAATTCGGAGTAGCTGTACTTCATAGGTTGGAGG
>CAILNN010000343.1 GCA_903835555.1 uncultured Verrucomicrobiota bacterium | reverse complement strand
GGAACTGGTGGATTTCACCGAGGATTTTAAAGGCTCGGCTTTCAAGGTGTTCCAGACGGTGATTGCCGGTGGCGGCGTGGTAAAAGCGATCAATGCCAGAGGGTTGGCCGGAGCGACGCAAGGGCAGTTGGAGACGATGACCGAATATGCCAAGAGCTTTGGAGCCAAGGGCTTGGCCTATATCAAGGTGGAAAATGGCGACTGGAAGTCGCCGATTGTCCGCTTTTTCTCGGAGGCTGAGAAATCGGCTTTGACGACCAAACTGGGCATCCAGGAAGGGGACTTGATTTTGTTTGCCGCCGACCAATGGCTGACGGCATGCGAAATTCTCGGGAAAATCCGGCTGTATTGTGCCGAAGTCCTGAAAAACCAAGGCAAACTGACAATCGACCCGACGGCATTCAACTTCCTGTGGGTGGTCGACTTCCCCTTGCTGAGTTTCGACCGGGAAATGAATCGTTGGTACTCCAGCCACCATCCGTTCACGGCACCGGTTGAGGAGGATATCCCGTACCTCAAGACGGACCCGAAGAAGGTTCGTGGGCAGCACTACGACATTGTCGTCAACGGGGTGGAGCTTGGTGGCGGATCGATCCGAATCCATCAACCGGACGTGCAAAAGACCATCTTTGAGGACATCCTCCAGATTCCTCCGACGGAGACCCAATTGCGCTTTGGCTACATGCTGGAGGCGTTCCGGTACGGAGCACCGCCCCACGGAGGTATCGCGCTCGGATTTGACCGCCTGTGCGCCATCCTTTGTGGCACGACGAGCATCCGTGATGTGATTGCCTTCCCCAAAACTGCGAAGGGCACGGATTTGATGACCGATTCACCGGCAACGGTTTCCCCACGACAACTGCGGGACCTTCATTTGGAAATCAAAGGGGCCATCAAAGAAGCACCGACCCCCAGCGCCTAGGGTTGGGTGGCTCGCGTAACACTCGCTCGGAGACCGTGGCCCGGTCTCCGAGTTGATATTGTCACCTAGAGTTGACGTGCCTGTTAGTTCAGCGGCACTGTAGGGTCAATCAAGACATGAGCAGTCCATTGCAGGCACCAGATGGCGATGATAGCGTCGCCAAAGTCGGAGTGGACTTTGCATCCCGAGTCTTATCCCGAACCGGGGCGGGCTCGCCCTATTTTTTCCGTCGGGCGACAACTCCCGCAGACCTGCACGCTGCCCAAGCGCTTCGATTCCTCGTTTTCAATCTGGAGCTGAATGAAGGACTGGAGAGTTCCTACGCGACGCTTCGTGACGAGGACCCGTTCGACCAGGCGTGCGATCACTTGTTGGTTGAGGACAAACGAACCAGTGAAGTGGTCGGAACTTATCGTCTGCAAACGGGTATATCAGCAAAGGAACGCCTGGGATATTATTCGGCTCAAGAGTTTGATTTCGCGCCGCTGGAGCCTTACCGGTCGCTCATCATCGAATGCGGACGCGCTTGTGTGCACCGCGATCATAGAAACTTGCAGGTGCTTAGTCTACTTTGGCGGGGAATCGCCGAGTACACGCGGGAACATCAAGCACGCTATCTGGTCGGATGCAGTTCACTGACATCTCAGGACCCGGCTGTCGGTTTGGCTGCCTACGCCGTGCTTAAGCAAGAACACTTGGTGGCACCCGAGTTTCGCACGACACCGATCCCGGCGTGCGCCTGCACTTCTCCTCAAATCGGTCCTGACGCACCAAAACTGCCCAAGCTTTTACGGGCCTACCTTTCTTTAGGAGCTAAAATCTGTGGTCCACCGGCCATCGACAGGGAGTTCAAGACAATCGATTTTCTGACTTGGCTGGATATTGACGAATTACCCGACATTGCGCGGAAGTTGGTCGAGTAGGGCGTAAGACATGAGGCGGCACACGTTTCGAGTTGCTTGGCGATTTTGGCTGTTTCTGTGGATGTCCGGCACTGCCCTGTGGGATTTCCGTCGCCGGGTGCGTCCGATTGAAAAGAAGCGGGGGGGCGTCGATTATTTGGAGCGAGCCCGGTGGACGCAACGTCACGCCAAGCGGATGTGCCGGTTTATCCAGGTGGAAGTCGAAACGGTGGGGACACCGCCTCCAGCGGGCATCGTCGCCTGCAACCACATGAGCTATCTCGATATCGTGGTGCTGGTATGGACGCACCCGATGGTTTTTGTCTCCAAGGCCGAAGTGGAGAACTGGCCGGTGGTGGGAGCCCTGACGGCGTGCGCCGGGAGCGTTCTGGTGCGACGGGAAAAGCGGGGGGATGTAGCGACTGCGGCGCAGCAGATTGAAGCGGTCGTCCAGCAACAAGTACCGGTGGTTATTTTTTTGGAGGGTACCAGTTCTGGGGGAGATGGGGTGCTACCCTTTCGTTCCTCCCTGCTGGAACCGGCGGTGGTCCGGCAGTGGCCGGTGACACCCATTGGTCTGGACTACCGACTGGATGACGGCAGCGTGGCCGACGAGGTGGCCTATTGGCGCGACATGACCTTTTTACCGCATTTCCTCAATCTTTTGTCCAAGCGCCGTATTCGAGCGCGAATATCGTTTGGGAAACCGAGACAGCCGGGAACCGATAGAAAGGCTCTGGCACAAGAGCTTCATTCCGAGGTGGTGGGCTTGCGGATGGAGGGGAAATAGCTGTAGGGAATAATCCGTGCGAAGGTTGGGATGGTCGGACCTGATCGCACGGATCCACCCATTGAGATTGGAGTCTCCAAACGGAACCATCCCCGGGGTCCACTGAACCCATCTCTTGGGCTTAACGACGAACCATCTGATGGCGTGGGTGAGCGGGAAGCACGCAGGTTACCGCGAACCCTTCCAGTTCAAACTCAGGGGCGGGAGAACCGAGTTGCTTCATAGTCCTAAGAATGGTCGGAATTCCCTGTCCCTCTGCCTGAGACAGTTGAAGCCGATTGAAGAAGTACGCTAATGATTGGTTTCGCCAGGAAGGGGAGGCAAGGCCCTTCAGAAATTTCTCTTTGTCCACCGACCGGGGCAGCATTCCCGGAGACCGGATTTCAATTCGGTCGGAAAACACGGTCACGCTGGTTGGATCATCCAGTTCATAGTCACGATGAACGAGCGCATTAACCAACGCTTCCTGGATGGCACGTTCGGGATATTTTTGAGTATTGGGCACGCGTGATTCCTTGTCGAAGATCGTGGGTGCCTGGGTCTTGAGAATTCCGAGTGCTTTCCGAACCTGGTCAAAAAGCGTTCCGGTTAATTCATGCCGTTCGGAAATCCGATCGGCCCGGTCGGTCCCGGGATAGAGGGAAACCTTGGTCCAAGCCCCCGGGAAAAACCGGGTCGGTTTCTTGCCAAACAGGAGAAGAGAAAAATTCCTGGGATGGTTGACCCCATCCAAAGGCCGTCGACCGGCCAGCGAGGGTACAAATTCCGAAATCCGATACGTCTCGGCAAAATAATCGTCGACGTCAGACAATACGTTCCATCCGCCCAGTTCCTGCATGATTTCCCTGAAAGCAAGAAGGTCGATATCATCAATACCGGCTTTTTCAGCCAGTCGCCGATCCCACGGTGCCAAGGCTTGTTTTCGGACCAACAACTCCCGTAGGACACCATTCCGTGCCTCGACGGTTTCACGGCTGAGGCGAACGAAGAATGCCGCGCTTTCCTTTCCGGATGGTCGATAACTATGTGCGTTATCGGTTGCCGGAACTATAAATACCAAGATTCGCCGTCCTGGAACCTCCCCGGGCAACTCTTCGACAATGGGCGTGACAGCGGGATCAATTTTTCCACGGGCATCCGCCATGACCTGGCCCTCAATTTCCTTCAATCGTTCAGCGGTTAATCCCGGACAAGAAACCGTCTGGAACCCGTGTTCATCTTTGGATTCTTCGGCACCACAAACGATGTAGCCGCCACCCATATTCTGGAAATCGTTGGCGAACGCAGCAACTGTGCGAACAACGTCATCGATTTCAGCGACATTTCGCTTCCATTCAACCTGCTCACTCTCGCGCGACAACAATTCCTTCAGGTCGACTTTGGGCTTCATTAGGGTAACGCTCACTTCTGCCAAAGGCAGTATGTCATACCATCAATTTCGGGTGAAGGGCGGAAATAAAGATCGGTTTGGACCATTCATGGCTTCGGACGACGCGAAAGGAACGAAGGCATTGCGCACCGCTTCATCCTATTCTTGCTACTTCGCATGGCCCTGACGGCCAATGGCAGCGTCGGTGGAGACGGCAACACACGGCCCGCAGCCGCACCCACCCCGATCGTTGCCGACATTGTCGTGCGTATCGACAATGAGCCAGACCTATGGCACGCCTCAATTGGCGACCCAGGCGTTCGGCTGGACGGACGGTTGGGTTACGATTTACTGTCGGGGTACCGTTTTGCTTGCAAGTCCGAGGTCCGAAACGACAACGTCCAATTTGGAATAGCCATTGACGGCGTTACCAACTGAGAAGAGCAATAATCCCATGATTCGCCCCCCATTTCGCTTTGTTCTGGCTGTCGCTATCGCCATCGGGATGAACCAACCACCTGCCGTGAAGGCTCAGACTCTGGATGCCAATGGAGAAATCCGGCTCATTTCTGAAGGCACCCGACTATTTGGTTATGACGTCACCGTATTGAACTCGCCGAGCTCAACCCTATCGCTCAAGACCTTTTGGCTGAGTTGGCTCCCAGGCGAGGGAAATTTCCTTCCGACCCAGCCATCGAATGTTGAAGCTCCGGCCGGTTGGACGTATACGGTGACAAATGAGGGCAGCTCCGACGGGTATGGAATTCGTTTTGTCACGACCTCAACACCCCTGAGCCCGGGAGCTTCGGTGGATTTTCGGTTTGTCAGTTCGGATTCACCTTCGGCCCTAAAAGCGAATACCCCTTACTACACGGCTATTCCCGCTCTTAGCTCCGTCGTCTACAGTGGGATTCAGTACGGTACTCGGACGGAGCTGGTGGTAAGTTATGTACCAGAGCCGAGTGTGACCGTGCTCGGACTCTTAGGGCTTGGCGTCTGGTTTTGTTTCGGCAAGATGCCCCGGTGATCCTCCAGCCTCTTAGGGCGTGTTTTCAAAATGCACTTGCCGCTGAATGTGCCTTCGAAGAAGCGGGTCGAGTCGTCCTCGCACCATGCGCAGGTGAAGAATAGGGTAGATGTTTACGAAAACTTGAACCACCAGTAGTAGAATGGCATTTCGGTATTGTTCAAGAAACCAGACGTATCCAATATAGGGCGTAAAGAGTAACGCGGACCAGAAGTGAGCCGCCTCGGCTGCCTCAGCTTGCCGATAGACTTTGGCGAGGTCCAGGTGCCCCTTGGCTAGGTAGACGGATGCGTTTAAAAAGCGAAGCGGGGTTTCCCGCAACAATCGACCAAAGCTTGGAACCAGAAGGCGGCTATACAGAACCCCACGCTTCTCCCAGGGGCGAACGACGCGAAGGACGGTTGGCATTTGAAGCAGAAACAGTGGCTCAACCACCTTGGCAAGGCCAAGGAGCTCGACCATTCCAAGCAGCCCAAACAAAGGGGAAGTAGGCCCGACTGATCGTTGCAACAAAACGAAACTCACCGCAAAGCCGGTGATGGTTGAGATCACGACGATAACTCTGCCGACGATTTGCAACCGAGCCTTCATTTCAACGATTGAGCTCGAAGGTAGGGACGCTTCCATGTCTTGTCCTCCAAATAACAGCTTAACCAGTGACCTACCTCGGGTTGGTTGTTAGGCCGTGTTTTCAAAATGCATTTGCCTATCTGCTGGCCAAAACAGGCGGGGGCTTCGTTGCTCGTCGGTCACGTATTTCGTCGCAATATGCTCCCTCGTCGCGCCTCGCCCCCGCCTGTTTTGGCCGGCGCATATAGACAAAGCCATTTTGAAAACACGGCCTAGGATACGGGAATATGAGGAATCAACGATCGCCCCTTTAGGACCTATAGGTTCTTGGGATCGGTTTCCCACGATTTTATCCTGGGCTTTTGAATCTTGCCCCGTTGGGTCCATCGCCTAGAACCAGTTTGATGATGAGGACTGGGGCTGAAATCACGTCTTGAGGAGTGGCGGCTGTGGTGGTTAGCTGACGGGTGCATTCTCCCGTGAAAAGTCTGTCTTCCATTCGTGGCTGGCTGAGTCTTGTCAGCTTTGCTCTGCCGGGTTTTTGTTCGCAGCTTTGTGCCGACCCAACGCAGGTCGGCGCACCGGACTTCTTCGCTCACCAGATTCAGCCGCTGCTCGGCACCACCTGCACCGAATGCCATTCCACAGCCAAGCATAAAGGCGATTTGGACCTGGAACGCTTTGGCACGGTGGAAGCGATGCGTCGTGAACCCAAGGTCTGGGAGGAGGTCGCCAGTCAAGTTGCCTCCGGCGAAATGCCTCCGCGCGACGCCAAGCTGGCGACTCCGATGAAGCCAGAATTACGGGACGCATTTCTGAAAGGAGTCAATGCGGTGCTCGACGATGTCGCCGCCTCTCTCGCGGGGGACCCCGGTCCGGTGGTGCTGCGTCGGCTATCGAATGCCGAATACACCTATACCATCCGTGATCTGACCGGGATTCCAACGCTGGACCCGGTACGGGAGTTTCCCGCCGATGGAGCTTCTGGCGAGGGGTTCATGAATGTGGGCAACTCGCTGGTGATGTCGTCGTCATTGGTTTCCAAATACCTCGATGCCGCCAAGTCGGTGGCCAACCATGCGATGTTGGTGCCGGACGGCTTTCGGTTTTCGCCATACACGACAACCCGCGATTGGACCGATGCATTGGTCGGGGAGATTCGCGACCTCTATCGGACTTACACCGATCCGCGCGGAGGGGATACAGTGAATCTCCAAGGAATCGTTTTTTCAACCAATGAAGGCGGTCGATTGCCGGTGGATAAATATCTTTCCGCCAGTTTGGAATGTCGGGAGGAATCCTCTGATGAACGGGTCAGCCAAGTCGCGCACAGTCACGGTCTCAGTGCGAAGTACCTGCGTATCCTGGTCCAAGCTCTGAACTCGACATCGCCCTCTCTTTTATTGGACCCAATCCGTGTCCATTGGCGGATGGCCAAGGCATCGGACGTTCCGGCAATAGCGTCCGAAGTGGGCGTTTGGCAGAAGGCGCTTTGGAAGTTTTCATCGGTTGGTCACATTGGAAAGCTCAATGGTCCGAAAGCGTGGATGGAACCGGTGACTCCGCTGGCCAATCTACAAGAATTTCGGATGAAGCTGGCTCCGACCAACTCGACACAGCCCGTGACAGTCTATCTGGTGGTGGGAGATGTGGGCGACGGCAATGGACAGGATATTGCGGTTTGGGAACGTCCACGATTGGCGCTGCCTGGTCGGCCTGAAATCATGGTGCGAGCGGTTCAATCCGCGGCATCGGCAGCGGTGTCCAATTCCGCATCCACGGTCACCAACGCTGCTGTTTCGTCGGGGGTTTGGGGACTGGACCCTTCCCTGTTTGGTCATGACCTGGGAGGAAAGCCATTTGAACCCGAAAGCCTGGTTGTTCGGGCCCCGGCTGTTTTTGAAGTGCGGATTCCAGCTGAATTGGCGGCTGGCGCTGAATTCGTAACCACTGGTCGTCTGGCGCCGGGGGTCGGGGATGGCGGCAGCGTACAGTTTCAAATCACCACCAACCGCCCGTCGGTCGGCACCGGGGTCTGGGAAACCGGGACCCAGGTAACCGAAACGGGGGGCGTGTGGACGTCTGATCATCGGAGGCTTTCGATGGGTAGCCCGATCATTGTTTCCGACGGCGGACCGGCGCGGAGCCAATATGAGGCTTCGATGGAAGAATTTCGGCAGCTGTTTCCAGCGGCGCTTTGTTACACCAAGATCGTACCGGTGGATGAAGTCGTGACCCTGACTTTGTTTTTCCGAGAGGATGACGTTCTTGCTCGCCTGATGCTGGAGGATGCCGAACAGATGCGATTGGACCGGCTCTGGAGTGAGTTGCATTTTGTCAGCCGTGATGCGCTGACCCTGGTGGATGGATTCGAGCAGTTGTGGCAGTTCGCGACCCAGGACGCTGATCCCAAGGTATTTGAACCGCTTCGGGAACCGATCCTGCGGCGGGCGGCGGAATTCCGGCAGGCGCTGACGAATGCCCAACCACGGCATCTGGAGGCAGTCTTGGACTGGGCGCGATTGGCGTACCGACGTCCGCTGCGCGACGAGGAGCGGACCGAACTGAAGCAACTTTACCAATCGCTGCGGAGTGAAGAATTATCCCACGAAGATGCCATTCGACTGACGCTGGCGCGAGTCCTGATTTCGCCATCCTTTCTGTATCATGCGGAAAGTCCGGTACCCGGCAATGGCCAGGGACCGATCAGTTCGCTCGAATTGGCCAATCGCCTGAGCTATTTTCTCTGGTCGTCAGCCCCGGATTCCGAGCTCCGGGCTGCGGCTGAAAACGGCGCACTGAGCGAATCAAAAGCGGTGTCGACACAAAGCCAGCGTTTGCTCCGCGACCCCAAGGTGCGGCGTTTGGCCACGGAATTTGCCTGCGCCTGGCTGCACCTCTACGGCTTTGATGAATCGGCAGAGAAAAGTGAGCGGCATTTTCCGACCTTTGGCGGGTTGCGAGGAGCGATGTATGAGGAAACCATCCAGTTTTTTACCGATTTTTTCCAAAACGATCGGTCGGTGTTGGAGCTATTGGACGGTGACGCGACCTTCTTGAATGCCGCTTTGGCTCAGCATTATGGTATTCCGGGTGTTGAGGGTGCCCAATGGCGGCGGGTCGAAGGGATCAAGTCTCATGGACGAGGTGGAGTTCTGACACAGGCATCCGTTTTGGCGCAAAACTCCGGGGCATCCCGGACCAGTCCCATTCTCCGGGGAAATTGGGTCAGCGAGGTTCTGTTGGGCGAGAAGCTTCCCCGCCCTCCTAAGGATGTGCCGAAGTTGCCGGAGGACGAAGACACGTCGACACTGAGCATGCGAGATCTAACCCAAAAGCATTCCAGCGATCCGCGATGTGCGGGATGCCATATTCGGATTGACGGTTTCGGACTTGCCCTGGAGCGATTCGACACGATTGGGCGCTTGCGGGAGCGTGATTCAGCCAATCACGTCATCGACAGCCATGGCGTGCTGCAAGATGGGACAACGATAGACGGGGTGGATGGGCTCCGGCAGTACCTGCTGCATGAAAATCGGGATGCCTTTGTGGCCCAGTTCTGTCGAAAATTATTGGGATATGCCCTGGGGCGTTCCGTGCAGCTTTCCGATCGACCGCTGCTGTTGGAGATGCGAAAGCAATTGGAGGTTCATCAGTATCGGGTAAGTGCTGCGGTGGATGTGATTATTGGGAGTCGACAATTCCGGGAGATACGTGGGCGTGATTTTGTTTCAGCGGAGTAGGCAGGTGAGGGCCAAAGGCGTTGCTGATCTCCTTTACCTTGGTAACGCGGGACAGCGTCGTGTGCTGCGGTTGTCCACTACGGCTGTTGGCGTCGGGACCTGAAGAGCCCGTTAGTGAACTCTGGCTGCAGTCGATTTCCCTGCGGTTTCCAAAGCGCCAGATGGCGGAGATATACTGTGTCCGAAATGGATGAATATCCGGCATCGGGATGCTTGCAATCCAATCCAAGGAGGACTAGACAACACGACAAAAGCTCCATCCCATGAACCAACACCTTTTTAGCCGACGCACCTTTCTCCGGGGTGTGGGCGTTTCGATGGCCCTGCCGTGGATGGAATCGCTACCAGTCTGGGGTGATACAGCTCCAGCCGCCAAATCATCCAGCGAGGCACCTGTGCGGATGGCCGTTCTGTTTTCCGGCAATGGATTTCATAGCCAGGAATGGTGGGCACGGGGAGAGGGAGCGCAGATGGAGTTGGGCAAAGTCCTGGCCCCACTCCAAGACCTTCGGTCCAAACTGCTGTTTGTTCGCGGGCTCTATAATTCCGAGGCGCAGAAAGGCAATATCCATAGTTCGCAAACGGGAAACCTGCTGTCGGGGGCTCCGTTGGCCTCTGGGGGCGAGATTCGCTCGGGCACCAGTGTCGACCAATGGGTGGCCCAGCAGTATGGGCGTTCGACCAAGGTTCCCAGCCTGGTGTTGGGCTGCGAAAAATCGAATCCATCGGTTCATAAGAACTACTCGATGATTTATAGCTCCCATATTTCGTGGAGTTCCCCCACTTCGCCGACGCCGCTGGAGATTTATCCGGCCCTGGCTTTCGATCGGATGTTCAAGGATGGGGCCAGTCGCGGAGACAAGAGCGTGCTGGATGCGGTCTTGGCCGATGCCTCCGACTTGCGGCGTCGGATCAGTGGCCAGGACCAGCGGAAGTTGGACGAATACTTGGATTCCGTCCGCGACGTCGAGCAACGGATCGAAGGGGCCGGGAAAAAGGGGGAACTGCAGGGGTGGCGACCGACGCTGGATAAGCCGAATATCCCGCGTCCGCCGGAGGGAATTCCGCAGGACATCGGCGAGCACATGCGACTGATGGCCGATTTAGTGGTGCTGGGCTTTCAGACGGACACGACCCGGATTACAACCCTCAAGCTGAATAACGATCATTCGTCGCTTCGGTTTCCCAATCTGGGGGTGGACTACATGATTCACCACCTTTTGTCCCATTCGGACACAGCGGATTGGCTTAAGGTGAACCAATTCTTCGTGGAACAGGTGGCCTATATCGCCCGGAAGTTGGATTCGATTCAGGAGGGGTCCCGGACGTTGCTCGACAACACCATGCTGATGTATTGCTCAAGCATGATGAGCGGGAACCACAACAACGATGAATTGCCTGTCGTCGTACTGGGCGGTGCCGGTGGTCGGATTCAAGGTGGTCGGGTGCTCAATTACCGGGAAAAGCCCGAACGCCAGATGTGTCGCCTTTACCTGTCGATGCTGGACAAGGTGAATCTGCATCCCAAGGAGTTCGGAGACGCCAGGCAACCGCTGGCCGAAGTCTAGTTCCTGCTACTGCGTAGGGCATTTAATGGAGAGGGTTTTAGGGCCGAGGTGGTCTGCGGAATAGGCTTGGTCGAGGAAAGCGTTCATTCTGCGTCGCCCTTAAGAGCAATTCGGGGGCGGAAACTGTTTCGCATATGGCTCAGTCGGCACAGTTGCAAGCCAATCGCCCGGCTTGCCGGTCGTGGTCGGTCGATAGATACTCTGGGGCATGCCGCTGTCAGCACTGGAACATCCCCGTATCGCCCGTGAACGGGAACGCGAGCCCGTCATTCAATTTTCGGTGTTCATGGCCAATCGCTTGGGTCGATTGCACGATGTCGTGCGTCATTTGGCCGAACCGGAGGTGCATATTCTGGCACTCACCATGCTGGACACCACGGACAGCACCATTCTCCGAATGATTGTGGATGACCCGGACCGAACTCGGCTCATTTTGGAGCAACAACAGTTTCCATTCACCGAGACCACATTGTTGGTCGTTGAATTGGACTACCAACGAAAGATTCAGGGCATGCTCGAAGCCTTGCTTGAGGCTGAACTGAACGTTCATTACATTTACCCCTTCTTGAATCGGCCGGGGGGAAAGTCCGCTTTGGCGATTAGTATTGAGTACCCCGATGTGGCGGAAGAAGCGCTGCGACGACACCAGTTTACCGTTTTGTACCAAGCCGATCTTTCGCGGTAACGACCAGCGGCGAATCGTTCTGGACGCCGTACTGTGGTCACCTGTTGTGAAGCCGATTTCTCCTGTGAACCGAATCCTGGTCATCGCCCTGTCCGGGATTGGTGACACATTGATTGCAACCCCTTTCATCCGGGAATTGCGGCATCACTTTCCTGAGGCCGAGATCGAGGCCCTTGTACTCTGGCCGGGTGCCAGGCAAATCCTGGAGGGGAATCCCCACCTCAACTCGGTCCATCAACATGACTTTCTGCGCCGATCTAAGCGGGAGACGATTCTTTTTATCGCCCAAATGCGACGGCGGAAATACGATCTTTCGGTCAATGTCCACACCCAAGGGCGACGAGAGTACCGTTTTGTTGCCCGCGCGATCAGCGCCCGTCGACGTCTCAGCCATGCCTACGAGAACCATGGGCCTCTAGACGAGTGGCTGATGACCGACAGTCTGCCGCAGGACTACAGCGTACACAGTGCGGTGAACAACAACCGATTCCTGGAGTTACTCGGGTTGGAGCCGCACATTGCCCATCCGACCTACCAACTATTCCTCACCCGGGAGGAGGAATCGTTTGCCACCGATTTCATTGGGGCTGAGAAATTGGGCGAAGGTCGGCTATTGGGAGTCCATGTCGGGTCGGGAGGGACCAAGAATTTGGCGCTTCGTCGATGGCCTGTGGACCATTATCGGAGATTGTTCGTGGAGATACAGAAACGGTTGCCCGAAGTGCGGATCGTCCTTTTTGGCGGTCCCGAAGAACAGGCGGTTCATCAGGAATTGATCCAGGCAATCCCCAGTGGCCTCTACTTGGCCAAGACGCCGACCCTTCGGAAAGCTGCGGCATTGGTCCAACGATGCCATGCCTTTTTGAGTGTTGACACGGTCTTCATGCACTTGGCAGCAGCGGTGGCTGTACCCCGACAGGTGGTAATTGAGACACCGACAGTGAACCCTCCGATTCTCCCGCTACGATCGGACTGGAAACTAGTTCCCAATCCGGCGGTGGGTGGGCGAAACCTGGACTACTACCGGTATGACGGGCGCCCGATAGCTGGGACGGCGGAAGAGATAAAAGCACTCATGCGTTCGGTGAAGGTGGAGGCCGTGTTAGAGGAGGTGATGGAGGCGTTGCGGTAGGGAGGGAATTAGCACGCGGCGTTTTGGCAGACTCGGTGGGCGGTGGCGCTAACGGATTCGAGAAGTTGCTGGCGCAAGATTGGGTTGGACACGGTTCGTGCCAGGGAAGAGCCACCTGCAAAGAGCGAGAGCAAAACCCAAGCACGAGAGAGCGCTGATTCCCCGGTCAATCCCTCGGCAATGGTTCGAGCGAGTTTTTCCAAGTCCTGCTCAAACAGACGACGGGTGGAGTCGTCGGATCGCATGGCATCCGCTGTCAGGCTGGGAAGGACGCAGGCATCGCACAGTTCTACTTCCATCCGTTCGCGGAAGTAGAAGTCGATGAGGGCGGGAACCCATGAGTCGCCGTGCTTTTCCTTTAAGGCGGCAATTCCGCTCTGGAAGAATTCAAATCCATTGTGCAGGGCGGTACGGAAGGCTTCGGCCTTGGAGCCGAAGTGAGTGTAAAACGCTCCGGACGTCAGACCGGCCTCTTTGGCGAGGCCATCGACACCGACACCGCCGAATCCGCCGACGCGAAACCCACGTCCTGCAGCGAGGCGAAGGCGTTCGGGAGCATTGGAGGTAGAACCTTTGGGACGAGCCATAGCAAAAAGTCACAAATAAAATAACGATCGTTATCTTTTTCCTTGCGTGAATAACGATCGCGATCTATTCATGCATCACGCTCGTTATTTAAATGAGCACGGCGGAACGCGCAAGTGGAAAGAGCCCACGGGCGATGCAACCGCTGAAAACACAAAATCAAATCACTATAAGCAACAAAGCATTCGTCTATACCGAACTCCAAATCTCGCTGCCCTTCGACCAAGCACCCTGGAGGGAACTCAACATCCAGTTGATGAAGCAGCCCGGACTCCGTAACAAAACCTGGCTGGCGGGAGTTAAGAACCTATCGCTGGGGGGCTTCTACGAGTTCGATTCCATTGAGAACGCCAAGCGGTTCGTTACCGGATATTTTCCGACAGAGACCGCAGGGTTGAATGTAGCCTACACCACACGGATATTCGACGCGTCACCAGTAAAAGAAGCGTCGTTGCAGATGCACTCACCGTTCTTTGGATGACCGGTCTAGTTTTCAGCAGCGGATTTCTCCACAGATTCCCGGAATCTTGTCGCTCGATGTCAAGATTTCGGGAACAGATGAACTAGCGGTGAAATGGATATGGGACCACAGCATTTCGACCACGCTCGTACCGGTTTGAGATTACTCAGGCAAATTCAAGGTTGACCTGAAACAAATCCCGGAGCACCGGTGTCTTAGACTTGGCCCCCGTTTCAGCATCCCATGAACACCGAATCCATTTCTCTCGATCGCCGGACTTTCCTGCGGACTTCAGCGCTAGCCGGACTGGGCATGGCGACGGCGGGCCCGCTCCTCGGGGACAATTCCAGCCTGCGTCCTGGATATCGAGGCCCCAACGTGAT
>CAILNN010000342.1 GCA_903835555.1 uncultured Verrucomicrobiota bacterium | reverse complement strand
TCGAACCCGGGGAATACCGGTACAACGGACCCGGGAACGATCACGCTGGTCATTCGACCGCAAGGGCCAAGCGCGCCCGTCGATACGCTCTTTGAAATTGCCTGGCCGGCGAAAACTGTCGGACTGACGCTGCAAACCGCAACCGATTTGTCGATTGCTTCGCCTTGGTCCTCCGCAGCGGGAGGCATCGTCAAAGTCGGTATTGAATCGATCTATTATGTACCCACATCGGCAGCGGAAGAGCAGTCCTTTTTCCGTTTGCATCGCTGATTCGTTTCAGGCAATTGATAATTTATCGGTGAGATGTTGCGATCAGCGAAACCAGTTTTGCCCGGACAGCGATGAGCTCCCGATGTCGTCGTTGAAATCCCCAGAGTCCGAGAGCGACGACAGCCATGGCGGCTAGTTGGTAGGCACTGATTGGTCCAAAGGCTCGGGGGGTATCGCGATAGAACTCATGCCAGAAACGAAAGAGGCCGTAGCTCATCAGGTAGAGGTGGAAATGCTGGCCGATCAGCACCTTTTGTTGGCGTAAAACAAAGAATGCCATGATGGCGAGCAGATTGAACGCGATTTCCAACGGCACGGCGGGCCATCGCGGATTTCCCAAGGAGTCATTCAGGGTCCACCAGGCCGGGTGTTCGCATACCATTCCCAGGCAGCAACCATGCAGAAGACATCCGACACGCCCGATCAGGATTCCCAGCGGACTGATGGTGGCAAACCAGTCACCAGTGGTCTTTCGGTAGCCGACTTGAAATTTGGCCCACTCAACGCCGGCGTAGCCAACCAGTAGCGCACCGAGGATGGATTTTCCGGTGAGGAATCGTTGTATCCTGTCCGGTTGGTCCCAGTCGTGCCAGCCCTCGGCCAGGAGATAGAGGACTTTGGCACCGAAAAAGGCGGAGACCAACCCGCAGAGATAAACCGTCAGTAACCGGTCATCTCGTCGAGCAAGGCGTATCCAGAACCAAACGCTAAGACCAATGCCGATGAGTAGTGTCCATCCGTAGTAGGGAGGGGGGTGGGTGGGGAGGTCGGCGAGCACGGATTTTTTCCGGGTTGAAAGGCGTGTTTCAGGTATGAGTTGAATGTCCACCGCAAGGAAAGTTGCGAGTAGAATTCAATATTCGGGTGGTGGGGTTATCAGCGACCTCATTTGCACAACCCCTTTAGGGTTGAAGAGACTTTTGAACCTTCACCCAGGGTAGGCCCGCAAGACCGGGCCAACCCTGGGCTTTGTTGCGCAACCCCTTTGGGGTTGGCGGACTCAACGATCCCGTTGAGATTGGCAGAGGAATCATTTGCGCTTATTTTTACCTTTTTCCTCCAAACTATAATCGATTAGCGGTACGACATCCTACCGAAATGAGGTTGACCCAGGAATGAAAAACGGCGCCATTGCAATGGGGGATTCCGCATCAGGGTTCCGGTGAGGTGTCGGGAAATCCGGAGTAATAGCGGCAAAAGGAGTCGAGTTTGCCGTCGGGGCGGATGACGTGGGTACAGCAGCGGTCGATGCGGTCGTCGTCCCAAGTCCAGGCGTCCATGAACGGTTTCACCATGATGCGGAAAGCCATGTCGGACCGGAGTTCTAATCCCTTTAGGATTTCACCCAACGGTTCGGTCTCACAACCGCAGGTGGCCAAGTCTTCGAGATTATAGTTCACGCGGTCTTTTAAGAATCCCTGAACCTCGCTGAAATCGAGAAATTGACTAACCGAATGGACCTGCCCACCGAGGCGTAGGAGATACCCGATGGTGGCACAATTGGGGTCGCCGCACGGCAGCGGGGTAAAATCGTCGTAGGTTAGTTGGCCATTCGACTGAGCTACTGCGGCGAGGAGGACGTCGGCGGTATTGAGTCTCTGAGGTGAGGCTGGCTCTTGGGTCGTGTCCGCCGACCGCGGCAATCGGCCTGAAGTGAACATGGGCTGAAAGGTGATTCCGTGGATGATGGGGTGAGCCAACCCGAAGGCGATGGCCTCGCCGATGTGGGGAAGGTTTTCGGGCAGGACCGTCATCGCCAGCGTAACTGGGAGGTCGATCTCGGCGGCCTTTTGGATGGCCAGGAGCCTGGATTCCCGGAGGTCGGTGCCGCGTAGCCATTTTTGGGCGGCTTCCTGGACACCGTCAAATTGGAGGTACACCTGCATCTTGCGCCGAGGAGCCAGCTTGGCTAGGCGCTGGCAAAAAGCGGGGTCATGGGCCAGCTTCAGGCCATTGGTATTGATGAGGATATAATCAATCTTGGGATGTGATTGTGCCCATTCCAGGAGTTCAAAGAATTCGGGGTGCAATGTCGGTTCTCCGCCGGAAAGCTGGAGGATTTCCAATTTTCCCTTCCGAGCAATGACGGCTTCGACCCGCTGTTGGATATCGGTGCGCGGGACTGCGTCCAGGCGCGACCCAACCCCGAGGGGCGAATCGGCGTAGCAGGTTGGACAGGTCAGATTGCACGAGCGGACAATCTCGATTAATGCCAGGCAAGTGGATAGCGCTTCAAAGGGGCCATCGCCGCGTCCCTGGGCATTTCTTCCGAGGGAACCGGTCTCGACGCCTTCGGCATTGCAACTGGAGCCCCCTCCGCAGCAACCGCCCGCTCCGGAACCGCGCGAAAGCCAATAGAAGCGAGCGTCGGTAGCGAGACAGGCGGAGGATGGACCATGATCGGGGCAATGCCGGTGCAGCATCACGCGGGCTGGAGCGACCCCTTCGCGCCACACCTCACCGGGAACCGGTTGGCGACAGGTGGGACAGCGCGTGGTGGTGTGCTTGAGACGCTCGCGGGAAGGGCGGAGGGAGATGGTGGGCATAAGAGGCGTCGTGAGGTGCAGTGCAACAAATTTGACTGACGGTGTTTTTTGAATCTTCCAGCGTTGATTTACCCACATACCGACTCCGCAACCTGCAAACGCGATTGCAGAGAAAGCCGAAACGCACACGAAGGAAGGAGAGATGAACATCTCCATTCTAACGACTAAAGGTCATCATACCAACCATACACCCAACAAACATGAGCGAGATGACCGCCGGAATGCATAGGAAACAGAGGGCGAGTGTCATCGCAACCGTTTCAGAGCGAAGCCGCGAGCTTGATTGAGTTCTGGGAACCAACAATTGGGCCAAATTGTATGCCGACAGGATTCCAGATAGCGGTATGGCAATGACGCACAAATACCCAATCCAATCCCCAATCCATCCCCGAATCAAAGGTGGGGATGGCTTTTGATTCATTCCCGTGAACGATCCACCGACCTGAGGTCCGAAACACACCATCACTAACCCGGGAGCCAACAAGAAAAAAAGCGCAAGCATGCCATGCTTCGGTGTCCTGCCTGGTCTAAACCCATCCTCGTCGGGCTCTTGGTCATTGTCATGCATGAGATTTGGCTCCATTGGTGACCCGCATAGCGAATGCACTCATAAAAGTAACGTAGTGGCCTCGCCGAAATAGGGTTAATCGAAAATGGAAGCAGCGAACATTGATAGAATCGATGGTGGCTTTCGTGGGTTTTTTTCTATGTAAACGGGGGCAACAGACTGGCTCGCACGAAGGCACGAAGACACGAAGGAAGAAGGGGGGCGGTCCACAATCTGCCCGGGTGCCCCGGGCTGGCGTAAGATAGGTCCAATAGGACCCATTTCGTCTCCGTTAACGGAGGCTTTGGGCGGCGTGGACGGCGGCACCAAGGAGGGCGCATTCGTCATTGAGGATGACTTGAATCGACATTTGCTCCAACAGGGAGCGGAGGCGGCCTTTGTCGAGGAAGGCGTGGAGGAATCGGCCATCCTGAAGTCGGGAGAGGAGTTGAGGAGCGATTCCGCCGCCGATATAGACTCCGCCGGTCGACTTGAAGTTCAGTGCCAAGTTTCCCGCCGCTGCCCCATAGATGCTGACAAATTGATCCAATGCCAGCACTGCTCGCGTGGATGTGCCGACCATGCCCGCGCGAGAAATATGGCCGGCGGCACCAGCAGGGCTGGCTGTCAGGTGGGCAGTTAGATCATGGCCCTCCTCTCCGCGACCCGTCGCGGTCAGGAATTCATAGATGTTCACGAGGCCCGGCCCGGATAAGACGCGCTCATAGCTAACGTGGCCAAAACGCGCCTGGAGGAATCGCAGGAGTTCGATCTCCTGTTCATTTTGCGGCGCAAAATCAGCATGACCGCCCTCGCTGGGCATGGGGCGTCGGGCTTTGCCATCGAAGAAAAAGCCGGCCTGGCCCAAGCCAGTGCCCGCAGAAATGATGCAGGCGTGGCCGGTTGGGTCCGGGGTTCCCGGCTGAATGACGGCCAGGTCCGCCGGTGAGAGCGCTGCGGTGCCGTAGGCGTTGGCCACCAAGTCGTTGATCAGCTCGAGGGTGTCCAGTCCAGCGGCCTTTGCCACAGCAGTGGACGAAACGGTCCAAGGAAGGTTGGGTGTGACCACGTGGCCATCAATAACGGGACCGGCCACGCCAATGGTGGCAACGCCGAATTCCCCGGGATACTCGTGGCGAAACCGGGCGACGATCTTCTCCAAACCATCGAACTCACGGCAGCGATAGGTTGCCTTGGCCAATGGGCGCAGGCCTGTTGGCTCGAAAGCAAATAGTCCGAACCGAGCGCTGGTACCGCCGATGTCTCCCGCAAGTATATTGGTCATGCCGACTTGATACAGACGAGGTAACCAAACCAACGCACCGCTGTCCCTTGAAAAAAGAGACCAAACGGGGAAGTCCTGAAATTGTTCGTGCCGAATGGAATTTGTGACCAAACGCCACAAAATGAAAATCGGCCCTGTTTACGGGGGAAATCCCTTTTCCGATCGCCAACCTTCGCGCATATATCCTTTCAGGCGATGAAACCTGTTGTCCGACTGTCTGCATATACCGTCCTGCTGGTCTTGACGGTTGTCTTTTTTGTTCGTTTCCGGGCGGCGGATCGGCGTGATGTCGCGCGTGCCGAGGAACGAAAGCTGGCTGATTTTGGCGATGGATCGCCGCGCGAAGGCGCGATGTCGTCAACGAATTCGGAGCCAGGCATGCCCGTGATGACGAATACCGTCGTGGGAACGAACACGTCCGCTCTTAACGGGAGTAACGCCAATGCGGCGGATACCAATGGGTTGTCGACAAATCGGGCAGGAAGCGCTCAGAGCAAACTTGGACGTCCGAAATCCAAGCCGGTAGAGGGCGCAGCGGTGAATGACCGGGCGACAGCCATCACGGACCTTACCTTGTTTATCGGGACGTTGGTTGTCTTAGGCATCATCGGGGCATGGGATGTCTCGCAGATACTTGGTGGACGAGCGGGGCAGGCAGTGATGGCGGAGAATTATCTGCCCCCAACAGATCCCGATTATGAAGCGGCGGAAGCAGAGTGGTCGAAGGGCAATCATATGGACGCCCTGAACATGATGCGCGCCTATCTCCAGCGTAATCCCAACGAGCAGCATGTGGCGATACGGATAGCGGAGATTTACGAAAAGGACCTGAACAACTATCTGGCGGCGGCCTTGGAATTGGAAGAAGTCTTGCTGCACAAGCTGCCACGGGAGAAGTGGGGCTGGACAGCCATCCGACTGGTGAACATTTACTCGGGAAAGCTGAATCAAACGGACAAGGCGATGGCGACTTTGCAGCGTATCGTCAACGACTATCCGGAAACTGCGGCAGCCAAGAAGGCGCGCCAGCGATTGGGGCTTCCCGAAGATGCTCCAGCATCGGTTCAAGCGGCGGAGTCGGAAGTTGCTCCTCCAACGCCGACACGGTCCGCACCTAAGCCGGTGGAACCGGAGAATCCGGCTTTGCCGAAAGGGTTTCGGGCCAAGAAATGATGTCGAATTCCAGTCTTCGAAATTGGCTGAGCTGATGGATTTACGGTTGATAAAAGTATTGGCAGACTCGCGACGGATGGGATGCCTGCGTTCCCACAGCCACTGAGACTCACTTATGCTAGGAACGATATTGAATGTTGGAGGAATCGTCCTTGGAGGAGTTGTCGGTTTGACTTTGGGGCATCGCATCGGTCCTACCATTCAAAGCCGGGTCCGACTTGGGTTGGCAGGTTTGCTAGTGTATGCGGGACTAGGAATGGTTTGGGAGGGACTGCATGGGGGATTGACCCACAATTTACGGCAGGTTGGGATTGGGCTATTGGCTTTGGTCCTTGGAAACCTTATTGGACGGTTTTTGAGGCTTCAGCGGCGTATCGATCAAGTTGGGCGATGGGCAGCCGGGCGGTTTGAGCGGGCGCAAGGGACGGCAGCGCTGTCTGTGGGCGACGTTCCTGATCCTCGACGCTGGAGCGAGGGCTTTGTCACTTGCTCGCTTATCTTCTGTGTGGGCCCCATGGCCATTCTTGGGTCGATTCAGGATGGGATAGATGGGCAATGGAAGACGCTGGGAATCAAAGGACTGCTGGACGGTTTAGCAACGCTAGGGTTCACGGTCACTTACGGGTGGGGACCGATGCTGGCGGCCATCCCGGTGCTGGCCTACCAAGGCAGTATCACCCTGGCCGCTCAATGGCTGGAACCGGTGATGAGGAGTAGTGAACTCAAAGCAAGCCTGGGTATTGCCGGAGGGCTTATCGTGGCCTGTATCTCAGTAGTGATTCTGGGGATTCGCAAGGTGCCGCTGGCGAATTATCTGCCGGCGCTGGTGTTTGCGCCGCTGATGACTTGGTGGTGGATGGGGTAGGCGTTCACCTTCCGCCTTTTCCCGGCTGGACTTTTCAGCCAGAGTCCAAGCATGCGCACGGTTCCTGTTTCACTCGGGGAGCGATCCTACGTGGTCCATGTGGGGTCCGGATTGATTTCCCGCCTGGGGGATCATTGTCGTCGCCTCAAACTGGGTGAGCGGTGTGTGATCGTGACGGATGCCAACGTCGGCCCCCACTTTGCCGATGCCGCAGTGCGATCACTGAAAATGTCCGGATTTGTGTCGAGCTTGGTGACCGTACCGGCTGGGGAAACCAGCAAGTCGCTCAAGGTGGTTGGCGAATGTTATGAGCAATTCGCGATGAAGCGCCTTGAACGCAAGTCTTTTGTCATAGCGCTTGGGGGCGGTGTCGTGGGTGATTTGGCTGGATTCGTGGCGGCGACCTATTTGCGCGGACTGCCATTTGTGCAAGTAGCGACCACCTTGCTGGCGCAAGTCGACTCCAGCGTGGGTGGAAAGGTCGGAATCAACCTGAAAGCGGGCAAAAACCTGGTTGGGGCATTTCATCAGCCGAAAATGGTATTGTGCGACCTGGACACCCTGACCACTCTGCCCGAGCGGGAATATCGTTCGGGCCTCGCCGAGATCATCAAGTACGGTATTATTCGAGACGCGGAGCTGTTTAAGCGGCTGGAAAAGGAGATGGATAAACTGTTGCAGCGGGATGTCACCACGCTGACGGCGGTCGTTTCCCGATGCTGCGCTATCAAAGCCGAGATCGTGGCCGAGGACGAATTTGAAACGAAGGGTTTGCGAGCATTGCTCAATTTTGGACACACGATTGGGCACGCTCTTGAAGCCATTTCGGGGTATGACGAGTACCTTCACGGCGAGGCGATCAGCATTGGTCAGGTGGCAGCGGCACGGCTTTCAGCTAAACTTTCCACATTACCGGAGAAGGACGCCCTTCGCATCCAGGAATTACTAGCCAAAGCCGGGCTACCGGTCGGGGTAAAATTGACCCCGAAAAAACGGGAAGCTTTGCAGGAAGCGATGCGAAGCGACAAGAAGGTGAGCGGCGGCGAACTCCGGTTTGTCCTGGCTGAATCGATCGGGCAAGCGGTTTCAGGGCAGCGCGTTACCGACGCGGAGGTGACTGGGGTGCTCAACTACTTGGCGGAATTACCGTAAGGCTTCCGTGCGCAAAATGGCGGTAGCTGACGAACTAAACCCGGCCAGGAGTTGTTCGTGAAAGACTTGGCGATTGTTTCCCAACGTGTAGCGCACGGCATTTTCGTGCCATTGAGATCGCTCCGCATCTGATCGAGCAATGAACTGCTTGATGGCTTCCAATAAAGCGGGCCAATCGTTGGGTGGAATAAGGAGGCCCAATCCAAATCGGCGGACTTGATTTCCCAGCCACCCTTCGTCGGACGCAATGACCGCCTTACCGGCGGCGCAGGCTTGAGCCATCACGCCGCTGGCGGTCAGGAAATGAATGTAGGGAAGGAGGACAGCCTCCGCCGCGCAAAAACAGAGCGTGGTCAACTCATCTTCACTGGAGATGTAACGACCGATGACTAAAGCACGGCCAAGAGATTCCAGCTTTTTGACCCGCTGAGCCACATCCGGGTCCTGACTCTGATCCCCGGCACAGATGAGATAGGCGGGGTTTTCCGGGGGCAGGTTTTCAAAAGCGCTCAAGGTCAGGTGCAACCCCTTGCGCCGGTATGGGCCACCGTAGAAGAGAAAGGGAATTGATTTGGGAGGAATACCGAGGCGGGTTCGAGCCACGTCAGTGGGAATGTCGAATCGTCCGGCTCCTGGAGTCACCAAATAGCGGAGCTCGGCATTGGGCAAGTCGGATTGAAGTCGGCGCAAGAGCGATTCATCGGTAAAGAAAAGCGGTGAAAACCAACCATTGCGGGCCAGTCGGCGGAATCCGGTCCGTTTGAGCCATTGATTGGCGGAAAATTTGCCCTTCAAGAGCATGGTGGGACGATGGTAGACCCCACCGAGTTTACCGTGGAATTCACGTGGCGGCATCATTCCCAACCCGGCTTCACGGAAGAGGCGCGAGGCGATCTCATTAAAATTACATAGGAAAACGTAATCAGCGGAGAATTGGTCATGAAAATCCCGAAGGGCCCGGAACATACTTCCGGAGTGAACCTTTCCAGATTCGTTGTAGATGGGTTGGACCTGGATGCGCTGCATCGTGTCGCCGAATTCGCGCTCCAAACGAGAACGCGCTGCGGGACGCCAATCGCAGGCCAGGACCACCCGGTACCCACCTGATAGCAGGTCATCGGCGATATAGTGCATCCAGCTTGCATGATGCCCCTCCACCCGGGGATCAAACAGGAGGATGGTGGCCCGGAACTGCAGGGAAGATGGAGGATTCATTCAGGGTCCAGTTTGATCTTTCCCTGGGCTTGCAGGGCCTTGAAATAGCGGAGGAAGGTGTAAAAGGCGGCGGTCACGGCAACGGCGTACCCGCGCCAACCGTCGAGCAAGCCAAGTTTAAGGATGTAGCTGCGAAAAAAACGGATAGGCGGACGAAAGAATAAGTCCGACCATTTGACCGTTCGTCCGTTCTGTTGGCAATGGATTGCAAATACATCGGCGTATTTCATGGTTTTACGCATCTGATGTTCGATGGAATCCATGGAGTAATGCTCCAGATCACCGCGAATCCGGCCAACGGCTCCATCCACCTGCAAGTAATCGTGGGGCTCATCGCCCGCCCATCGTGCCTTGTCTCTGGCCCACAATCGCTTGGACCAATCGGGGTACCAGTCACCGTGGCGAATCCAGGCCCCGAAATAGCGGCTGCAACGGGGAAATTCATAGGCTGCACAGCGGGGTGGGGAGGTCTCGCCCAAGACCGTCTGGATGAGTTGATCGCGAAGTGCGGGCGAGACCGCTTCGTCAGAATCGATACCCAAAATCCACGGTTGGGTGGCCTTTTCGGCGGCGGAGTTTTTTTGACGGATGTAACCTTTCCATGGCTCGCGAAAAACGCGGGCACCATGGCTTTCGGCAATTCGATCCGTGCCATCGGTGCCATCCTCGTTGATAACGATGATGATTTCCCGGACCCAACCGGAGACACTGGCGAGTGCCCGTCCGATGCGGTGTGCTTCATTGCCGGCGATGATGCAAACGGAAACTGGAATGGGCTCTTGCGGGGGGGAATTCGACGGCATCAGGTTTTTCGGGGTGGAGAGTCCGGTTAGGGTCAATTCGGACTAGGGTGTCATCAGAGTAGCCCGGAAAAATCCTGCTTTCCCGCTGCCAACAGACTGCGGGTGAAAGGCAACCCTACCGTTGGAATCGGCAGTGGCACCATCGGCGTATACCCACTGGGTCTTTGATTCCAGTTTTTCTGCGGAGAGGAGGATGTACAGACGCCCCGGTGTTCCCGAAAGGCTGAAAACGACAGTATCGGCGGTTAGGGCTGCACTGAGAGGAGGCAAGGTAACGGAAATGTTAGCAACAGCACTCGTCACACTTCCGTATGGGCTGGTGACGACGACCTGATAGGCTCCAGCCGCCGAAGGACCAGCGCTTGTCAACGCCAGTTTTGGCGAACCCAAGGGAACCTTCCGGAGACTTTGGGTGGATGGTTCGGTAAAATACAGATTACCAAGAGCATCCAGCGCCAGTGCGTAGGGATATACCAATGCCCTTAGCGCAGGCACACCGTCACCCGACAAAGGATTAAATAGGTGCGCCCGCTCCCCACCAACAATGGATCGTATGATTCCACGGTCGTCAATGCGACGAACTCCACCGTCCCCGCCACCATTATCGGCGATCAGAAGGTTTCCCGAGCCATCGAATGCCAAGCCCGAGGGTTGGACGAGTCCGGCACTGGTCGCTGGAGCCCCATCGCCCCGATAGAAGCCGGGTCCACTGCCGACAAAGGTTGTGATGATACCGTTTGTACCGACACGACGAACCCGACCGCCATTGGCGTCGGCAATAAAGAGATTTCCAAGTCTGTCGGTAGCAACTGCAACCGGGACTTGGAATTCGGCATTGGTCGCGGGTCCTCCGTCGCCTTGGGCACTATTGTAACTATAGAACCCGTCACCGGCCACCGTGGATATGATTCCATTGGTATCCACCCGCCGAATTCGATCATGGCCGGTTTCCGCGATGATCAGATTGCCGAAAGAATCGATGGCGACCCCTTTGGGAAATCGAACGGTGGCATGGATCGCCAGTCCTCCATCGCCGTTGTAGCCAAAAAAATTGGTAGCGCCATTGCCGCCGACGGTTGAAAGAGTACCGGTCAAATCCAGTTTTCTGATACGGGAATTGAGCTCATCGGCAACATACACGTTGCCATCGCTATCCACGGCTAGCCCCGACGGTCCGTTCAGGCTGCTGGTGACCGCCGACAGTCCGTCTCCGGAAAAACCGGCCAGGCCATTACCCGCGACAATGGAGAGGGAACCAGCGGCATCGATTTTACGAACCCGATGGTCGCCTGCATCCGCCACGTAGATATTGCCAAGCCCATCGACGGCAACCCCTTGAGGTAGCGTAAAGACCGAGTTGGTCGACTGACCGCCCTCAACGGACTTTCCGCCCGCCAAGGTGGTCACGATGCTGCTGGGCACATTGGTTCCGTTGAGTAACCACTGGTAGACAAAAGGGCCAGTTCCGGTAACACCGACTGACAAGACGGCATTAGAGCCTAAAAAAATGGTCTGGCTGGTTGGCTGTATTGAGATTTCGGGTCGTGCCTGTCCAGTCGCATGGAATGTACCGATACCGAGCCAAATGACCATTGCGCCTAGCGTGCGTCCCAGCCAGTGGCGGAATCGATTCTCGTGGTTCATTTGTCGGGCTTTTGTGGTTGGAGCCGTTGAGGAGGGTAGAGAAAGGTGGGCTTGAATGGGAGCCCAAAAACTCCGCCCGGAAAGACGCAACGATGGAAACTGCCTTTGCTGCCATCCAATTCGCGGACGCTTCCAAAGCGCCAGAGGGCTGGCGCAGTCCAAGACCTGGCGGACATCCCTTTTCCCATCACTCGGTCAGCGCTGTGGGGTGCGCGGGGATAAACGCCGTTATTTGGAGGTCCCACGGAGAACCCGGTGAAGAACCTCGGGGTGGGTGCTGAGGATGTAAAAGAGCATACCGAGCATCATGAGAACAACGAGGGCGGCCATTCCAAGAGCGACGGTCTTGAACCGTTGGATCCGCTGTTGAAGGGCCTCGGCCTCGCCGGCGCGGGTCGCTTCCCAAAGGGCCATTTGTTCGGCGGCCAATTGTTTGGCTTCGACCGGATCGAACAACTGACAGCAGGACCAACCCGGGCCTTGGTCCACGAATTTTGGGGTGGGACCATCGTGGGGAAATTCGACCGGAGAAAAGCCGGTGGCACTCCAATAATCACCGGACTCCTGGGTCCAGACCCGTTGGATGCCCTGATTGCGGGCCAAAATAATCACCCGCCGCCAAAGGGTTGAGCGCAATTCATCGGGGTCCACTTCTGGAATGAGCGCCTCGCTATGGAGAAGCGCATCTGTGCCTTCGACCATCAGGCCGATGGAGGCGGCGACTTCGCCGACGGGTGTTGCCGCCACCTGGAACTC